>JAHJLU010000505.1 GCA_018821745.1 Myxococcota bacterium
AATCCACTCTGCTGGTGGGCGTCCACGGCGGCAATGCCCCCGCCGAGGTGATCGAGGTTGGCATCCATTCCTTCACCGACGGGATCGATTTCACTTTTGATTTCAATACTATCACCGCCGATGCCACGGTCCTCAATCCCATCCCCGTGGTGGCCCCCGAGGGGAACATCTACTTCTTCTCCGGAGAGAGCGTGGACGGGACTCCCCTGGACTCGGTCTACCGCATGGACACCAACAACTTCACCATGGAGAAACTCAATCCGGGGCTCATCACTCCCCACTCCCGCGGCGCCGTTGGCCGCTCGGGGAATGTCCTTTTTGTCGCCGGTGGTTACCACGACGACGCCCTCTCCACGGAGGCCCAGATTCTGACCATCTCCGAGAGTGGAGAGCTCCTGGAATTTCAATCCAGTGTGGTCGTGGAACACCCGCGGCTCGACCCCTTCCTGCTGCTTTTACCCTCGGGGGACATCGCCTACTGTGGCGGTGTCGATGCCTCGGGTTATCCCGTTCTGCCCTATGATATATTCACTCCCGATCCCCTGGATTCCGGGGAGCCACAACCGCTCGAATAGGAGGCTACATGAACCACGCTATACAAGGACTGAAACCCGCACATCTCTGGAACTACTTTTCCCAGCTGGCAGCCATCCCCCATCGCTCCAAAGAAGAGCAGAAGCTTGCAGCCTGGATAATCCAGACCGCCCGTGAGAAGGGATTCGTTGCCAGGACCGACTCCGTGAGCAATATTGTCGTCGAGATCCCCGCCACTCCAGGATACGAGAAGGCCCCCACGGTCATCCTGCAGGGACACATCGACATGGTGTGCGAGAAAAATGAAGACACGGTTCATGATTTTGCCACCGATCCCATTGAGTTGGTCAGAGAAGACGACTGGATCACCGCCAACGGCACGACCCTGGGTGCCGACAACGGCATCGGAGTTGCCGCTGCCCTGGCGTTCATGGATGAAAAGAATGTTGTTCACGGCCCGCTGGAGCTTCTGTGCACCATCGACGAAGAGACAGGCATGACCGGAGCCTTTAACCTGCAGCCTGACTTCCTCAAGGGACGCTACATGCTCAACCTCGACTCCGAGGAAGACGGCGCGCTCTATGTTGGCTGCGCCGGCGGGGCTGACATCAAGTGCTTCTTCGATGTTTCGCTGGCCGATGCTCCCGCAGGTGCCACCTCCGTTGCCATGTCAGTGAAAGGCCTCCGCGGCGGACACTCCGGACTCAATATCATCGAGAACCGCGCCAACGCGCTGCGGATCATGGCCCGCATCCTCAAAACCTTCATTACAGAAGGGGTCTCCTTTGGCATCATCGATATCGAGGGTGGCAGCGCCCGCAACGCCATCCCCCGCGAAATAAACGCACGCCTGGCCGTGCTCCCCGCACACCTCGACAAGGCCAGGGCTCTGGCAGAACAGAGCTTCGCCGCCGCCAGGACCGAGTACGGCAAGCGCGACACAGATATGCACATGCTCTTTGACCCCAAAGGCCCCGCCACGGATAAAGTCTGGTCCGTCCAGACCATCACCAACGTGGTGGACGCAATGCTCACCTTACCCACAGGTGTGCTGACCATGAGCCAGGATCTCCCCAATCTCGTGGAATCTTCCTGCAACCTCGCCACCATCAACGTCAGGGACGGGAAAGTCTTCCTGTGGCTCTCAGCCCGGTCCTCCGTACAGCCTGTTATCGCGGAGATCCAGGAGACGGCACAGATTATCGGCAAACGATGTGGCGCCACGGTGGAGTTGGGTGACGGCTATCCCGCATGGCAGCCGGACATGGACTCCCCTCTCCTCCAGAATGCGGTTGAGGTCTTCGAGCGCCTCTACGGCGCAGAGCCCCAGATCAAGGCGATTCATGCGGGCCTTGAGTGCGGAATCATCGGTGAAAAATTTGAGGGAATCAAAATGATCTCCATGGGTCCCGAGATCCACGGCGCCCACTCCCCCGACGAGCGCGTCCTGATCCCCACCGTGGAAAAATTCTGGGCGCTGCTCTCTGGTCTGCTCACGGACATAGCTGAAAAAGGCAAATAGTTTTCCCTTCGCTCACCCCCTGGGGGTTATTGGCACAATTATTGTGGAACAGGGGACTGTTCCCCCTCTGGGGACGGGAGGTTCATTATGCTTATCGTACTCGGAATTATTGTCGGATTTTTTGTGTTACTCACGGTTATGAGACTGTTACTCATGGCAAAAATGAAGAAGATGAAGGGGCAGGATGCCCCCTCACTGCCGGGAAAACAAGGCGCAGCGGTCGCTTCCGGCAATAAATCGCTGTTCTACTTTTATGCCCCGAGCTGTGGTGCCTGCAGGTCCATGACGCCGGTGGTCGGCGAAATGGCCAAGAAAAGCAACAATGTTTTCAGCGTAGACATCTCCAGTGACTATGAGACCGCGCGGAAGTTCGGCGTTATGGCCACTCCCACGACTATCATTGTGGAGAAAGGCA
>JAHJLU010000506.1 GCA_018821745.1 Myxococcota bacterium
GAAAAGATGCCCTCAATCGCACCATTCTTGAGAATCAGGGGTATCATTACGGGTACGCAGATGTGACGGATCAGCAGCGCGTTGAGGAGGAGTTCTTCGAGATGTTCAATCCCTCCTCACGGCCCATCCGGGAGGCCTTCTATGTGCAGACCAAGCAGATGCTGCTCACCGCATTCCAGCGCTTCATCGCGCTCCCATGAAAGCTTCGCACACAACGATGAGATCACGGATGAACCTGCCTGAATCGATTCCCCGCCACCATGCCGGCGAGCGCGCGGGCAAACGAGTGTTACGTGTGATGTGTCTGCTGTTCCTGCTCATAGGAAATGCCTGCGACGACGAAACCAGCTCGGGCGATCAGAATAACACCAATAACCTCAACAACACCAATAACCTCAACAACACCTCTGCCCCGATTTGGCACGTGGTGGTGCTGGGTTCCTCCACGGCGGAGGGGATAGGCCCGGACTATGGGTGGGTGGACAGATTGCGGGACCAGCTTCAGTGGATAAACACCGGGCACCGGGTCACCAACCTGGCCAAGGGTGGCTACAACAGCTTCAGGTATATGCCCACGGGGACCGAGGTGCCCGACGGAGAATATGTGGATCCGGAGCGCAATATTACAAAGGCTCTGGAGCTGGCACCCGATCTGATCATTCTCAACAACCCCAGCAACGACATATGGGTGGCGGAGTTCTCCCTGGAGACGCTCTTCTCCAACTATTCCACAATTATTGGTCTGGCGGATCAGGCGGGGGTGCCCATGCTCATCACCACCAGCCAGCCAACCCTCTACGAACAGGAGCAACTGGAGCTGCTTGCAGAAATCAGGGACCGCACATGGCAGGAGTTTCCCCATCGCACCCTCGACTTCTGGACGGGGCTCGCCCTGACCAACGGGAGCACAGATCCCCGGTACAGCGCCGGTGATGACGTACACCTCAACGACGACGCCCACCGCATCTTCTGCAGCAGGGTGATGGCGGAATTTCCCCTGTCTTTGGAGCAGCCTGCCACAGGCAAGGTTGTCCATTATTACAGCGAGGCGGGGGCGGCCTTTCTTCACTACGCCCTCGACGGGGGCGGCTGGACCGAGGTCCCGGGGGTCGCCATGACCCTGGAAGGGGGAGGCTGGTATGTGCTGCAGATTGAAGACCAGGGGCGCCTTGAGTTTGTCTTCAATGACGGCAGTAACAATTGGGATAACAACGGCGGTCTCAACTACACAAGCCTTTACCACGAGCTCTGGGTTCAGGGCGGCTCCATCACTGCCATACACCCCTAGCACGTCTGAACAAATCCACGCTGCAATACAATCCTGGGAGCGGAATATACACATTTCTAACACACCACCTGTATTTCCTAATCAAACATTAACAATAGGGCGGTACACAAGAATTTAGGGTTAGGGGGGACCCTGTTTCTTTCTTCGAAAGGGGCCAGTCTCATGGCGGTCAGTTCAAATTCAGGCAATTCCAGGGTCCACCAGTCTGGAATGCGCAAAGAGAGACGCATATCAAGGGAAACAATCGTTGAGACAGTCACAAACCACACCAACGCGCTCCGCAAATTTCGCATTTTCGTGTCGGTAATTTTCATGGCGATGATCCTGACACTCTCCATGATCACTGCGAGGGCGCCGGAATATCTGCCTCTGTACCTCGTCGGTAGTGGGGCCATCGTTACGCTTCTCATCTCTGCAATCATCATGCTCAGAAGTCGCTGTCCCTCATGTGGCCAACTGTTTTCTCAGACCGCCATGCGGGAAGAAGCACTCTACACGGATATCATAACTGAAACCACCATGCCCCGAAAGAGCCCGGCCGCCCATTATCCCCTCAGCATTTACTCCTCCGCCTGCAAAAACTGTGGGCGAATTCGGCTCTTCGTCAAATAATCCCGGTCTGCAGGATCACCGGAATCGTTCCCACTCCTATACCCTGAGCGCCGCCACCCCTGGGTGATACCTCTCCTCTTTGTTACTGCAGTAAAAATTTGCTTTGTCTTAAGACCCGGTTGACAGCTGCTCAGGCTGCCTCCGAGTCCATAATTGTGTTGAGCTGGAGACACCCGGATATGAGGGCTCCCTTCGGTGTGGATTGTTGTGCTTTAAGGATCGCCATGGAGCAGCGGTGCATGTGCTCATACCACGCGATTATCTGGTCGATGGTGCTGGTTGCAGTGAGCCAGGGAGATGATGAGGGATAGTCAAAGAGGTCGCTCGCGTCTCCGCGCTGAGGGATGAGTCCATTATTGTCGGCTAAATTTTTCGCGCTCACATTGTGAAGTTCTGTAAAATAAATGGCCATGTTTAGTCTCCTTTCAATATGGACGGGGGCTTTGTCCCCGGGAAGAGCCCCGGAGGAGTCCGTCTTGGTTGAAGTGGTGATACCCTGCCAATGTTACAGAGCTGTTACCCTGTGGTGTCATCTCAATTAAAAAGGGAGAAGGAAAAAGTGAGCAGCAAAGGGAAAGGTGTTCCATTGCTCTGATTACGCGACTGTTCTGATAGTGCTGGCTTTTGGGGAGAGTTTTCGGGTGGCAGCCAGGGTGGGTGTCTCTGCCATAAGCCGTGGGTCACGGGTGACCGAGGAGCAGCGCACGAGGTGTTCATACCAGGCGAGCATGCGCGTCAGGGGATCTTCGGCGCTGATCCACACCATGTTTTTCGGGTAATCGAACAGCTTCCAGGACTCACCCTTTTCGGGAATCCGCCCTTCTCTGTCCGCGAGGATGTGTGCGCCTGGGGATGATGTGTGTTGCAGCTCTATTGCCATGGTTTTTCTCCTTATCGTTTCTGCATACGATATAGGGGACCACGGTTATGCCTGTATGATGTCCATGTTAGAATATGGTGAGAGATACCTGAAGAACAGCAGAATGTCTAAGCGGGGGAGTCAATCACGGGAAGAAGAGAAGAGAAAAGGAGGGGCGGGCGGCGGGAGCGTGGCTATTTCTTTTTCTTCTTTTTCAGGTCTTTGTTGCGTTTCAGGCCGCGGTTTACCTTTTTGACCTTTTTGTCCAGATAGGTCTTGGGATCCTGTTTCGCGTCGGCGGGGAGGCCGGGGAGCCTGGAGAGGTATTTGGTCCCTTCCAGAGGAATGCGATGAAGCTTGGCGATGGAGTTGGAGCTGATCTTCCCGGGGAAGCGCATCCACTCCCAGAAATCGAGGCCCTTCTGGATGCAGTAGTGGAACTTGAAGCCGATGGCCCACTTGCGGCCCAGGACGATGGACCGGATGAGCATGGTCTTGTCGGTGTAGGGCATGGCCAGATTAGACTTGCGGAAGGCGTCGGGGTAAAACCAGAACTCCTCGGCGTTGGAGAAGTACTGCACGCCCACGGTGATGTTCATCTGTTTAAGGACCTTGCCGATCTCCGTCATGGTGACACCCTCGCGGAGGTCGCCGAGGACAGTCTTGATGCGGTCGGCTTCCACGAGCTGCTTCCAGACATCGAAGATGGCCTGGTCAGAGAGCCAGTAGTGGTGGCCCTTCTTCTTGGCGGCGTAGAGACGCTGCTTGTGGTGCTTGCGGACAAACTCGCCGGCTCCGGAGTGGATGCTCTTGACCCAACGTGCCCAGAACTTGTCATAGGCCTCGTCGGCCCACTTGGCGACCTGCTTGCGATACTTGCGTCCGAGCCACTTGTAGACGTCGCCGGGGGTTTTGGCCTTTTTTGTCAGGAGCATATACATTTTGTGGGTGGCCAGCACCTGAATGTCGTAGTCCATGAGCACCACGATTTTGGGCTTGGAGACACCGATGAATGAGTAGTTCTGGTCGGGACCGACCCCAACATAGGCGCCACCGAGATCCTTGATATATTTGTACCAGAGATCGTAGCGGGTCTCGTTGCCCTTGTAATAGTGCTCGTTGTCCACGCGCCGGAACTTCTTGGAGAAGGGGCGACCCTTCAGCGTGTCGAAGATATCCTGCATCTCTTTGGGGAGCTTGGCCACGGGCTGATCCCAGATGGAGACCTTGGGTTTCTCGACAACCCTGGGCTTCTCCACGGGCTTGGGAACCGGCTTCTCCACGGGTTTCTCCACGGCCATGGCGGGCGCCATGACAGGAGGGGCCTTCTCCGGCGTGCCCATGTCATCGGCGGTACTGGCGCCCATGCTCCCGTCGTTTTTGGAAATCTTACTGGTCTCTTTTTTTGTGCA
>JAHJLU010000507.1 GCA_018821745.1 Myxococcota bacterium
ATATCACCGGACATGAACTTTGTGGGGGGCATGTATTTAAGCGGAGAGTTGGGGAATATCTCCCGAAGCATCATGGCCTGACCGAGCTCCAGCAGGAACCCGTCTTTAATCTCCGGGTCAATCTCGAAGGCATGACCCAGTCCCAGAAGCTCAGCGGGAAGCCCGGACCGAAAACCAAAGGCCTCGTTGATACAATCCGACGCGAGCACTGTGTGAGCGGACTCCACGGCGTCGGCGGTGGTGAGGTAGTTGTCCTCCCCCGTGTTGATGATGATCTCCGCCGCGGAGTTGATAACCCGCGAAAAGTATTGGTCAACAAAAGTTCTGATGGGATTGATGTCACGAAACAGGATCCCGTACATGGAATCGTTAAGCATCATATCCAGCCGCTCGAATGCGCCTGTAACAACAATCTCCGGCATGCACAAGCCGCTGGCATAATTCACCAGTCTTACATAGTGACCCGTCTGGGCAGAGACCTCATCGAGGGCCTGTCGCATGATCCGAAAATTTTCCTGGGTCGCATAGGTTCCCCCGAAACCTTCCGTGGTGGGTCCATAGGGGATGTAGTCAAGGAGGGACTGCCCCGTGGTGCGAATGACCGCCACGATGTCCGCACCCTTCTGGGCCGCGGCCTTTGCCTGCTCCACATCCTCATAAATATTTCCTGTGGCGACAATTACATAGAGCCAGGGCTGCTCCCGTGAAGGGTACCGCTGGAGAAGCTCTTTTCGGGTCTCCACCTGGGCGCTGATCCGCTGGAGACCTTCCTTGGCCAGCTCACCCATAAACTGATTCACTTCGTCCATGGGCACGCCGTGTGCGAGCGTCAGGGTCACCGCTTTTTCATCGATCCTTTGTGCCAAAGTATTGATGTCAGTGTTGTGCCGAAGCATCCCCGCGGCCACCACAGGGGCGGCTCCAAATTGGAGTGAGTCATTGAGATGCTGGACCACAACGTTGGGATAGGGGACCCCATCTTCGTTGGCCCCGTCAAGACCCATCAGCCGCAAGACAGCCCGCTCAACGGTGGTGGTCGTGTGTTTTTTCAGGAGGGGTGCCAGATCGTCAACAATACGAGCTGCGCTTCCCCGCATGGATTCTATGATATTCTTATCCAGTCCCAATCGTGACATGGTGACTCCAGTGGGTGTGAGAAATGCGGTCTGGCGAGAGAAAAGTGGGCGGCTGGGCCTTACTTGATGTAACCGGGGCAGTTGTCTCCCTCACACAGCTCACCGGAGGTTTTTCTTTTCACCACCGTGCCCATTGCCGTCTTTGTGGAGCTGTTGCCCTTATCAGCAGTTGTTTTTCCTTCATTGTCAGTGCTCTTGTTGGTACAACCCGCAAACATGAATAGAACCACAGCCAGGGATAAAAATGCACGCACCATGATGAAGCCTCCCATATCAGGAACGGGGCCATACGGCCCCCGAAAACTCTAGTTGTCCTCGATACGAACCGAGAATATCTTTCTCAGTTCAAAATATTTTTCAGAGGTCGCGAAGCGGAAGAGTGCGTCAGCCTTCTGCTTGGCACCGAGTCCGCCGGGCAGCATGGGCTCTGACTTAACCACTCCCATGGCCACATCCAGATCCTGAACAATGGTCAGTCCGGCGCGATGCGAAGAGATCTCGATGGCCTGCAGATATTTGGTGATATCGGGGACATAGTTGGCCTGAGCCATACGCTGCACGATGGTCGTCAGGTACTGTTTGCTCTGATCGGGGACGAGCCCCGCCAGTTGGGCGGCGCTCTGGTTGAGAACATTGGCGTCTCCGGGCAGCGGCATGGTCTGATTCACCATGCGAATGGCACCGAACACAAGACCCACAAATTCGCCGGTGGAACCCACCAGTTTGGTGAGATAGTGTTCGGGTCTCAGATAGGTCAGTTCCCGGGCAATAATAAAGGCCAGGGCAGAGTCGAGGTGTCCCTGCAGGAGATCCTGTCCTACGGTCACGATGGGAACTCGCTGTCCCTTGTCCAGGGCGATATTATGCCCGAGACCACCGCGCCTGTCGCCGAGAATGTAGAGCTCGGGGTATTCTACGCCCATGTAGTCAAGCACATAGAAGAACATCTTTTCAAAGATGGGCCCGTCAGTTGTGCGCTCGCTGCGGCGGCGTCTGTCGAGACCATAATCCTTGAACTGGCGGCCCTTGACCATGGAGATGGGCATGGAGATGGATGCGAGAATGTTACGAAGGAAGATATCCTCATCTTCGGAGATGAGGAAGCGGTTCCAGATGTCGTCGGAGAAGTTACCCTTGAGCTGTTTGACTCTCAGGGGTTTATACTGCTTGTAGAAACCAATCTCCTCAGCTTCAGCCACCTTGGCATGGGTCAACGCCGAGGCGATACACCAGGCTTTGTCATACTGGCTCATTTCATAATAGAGTTTGTACAACGATTTGAGGGACTCCATGTTGAATGGATTCCGCTCCAGAATCTCCTGATGTTTGATGATCGCCTTGTCGTAGGTGTCGGGGCCGGCGAGGAAATAAAGCTCTGCCAGGATCTCGTCACGATTCTGATCACCGGGGGCCATCTGGACAGCGTTCTCGAAGGACTGCATGGCTTTGTGGAAATCACCGATACGTGTGCGGTAAATCTCTCCCAGTGCATGGAAGAGGGTCACAATGAGACCTTTGTTGTCGGGATCCTTCTCCATGACGCGCTTGAGCATTTTCCTGTAGTTGCGCTCCTGGAGTGTCCAGTCTTTTCGTGACGTGAGGATCTTGTCAATGTACTGGAAGGCCTTGAGGTTGTTGTGGTCATCATCGAGCACCAGGTTGTAGTACTCAATGGCTTCATCGGGGGAGTTGATGAAGGACCGGTAGATTCCACCCACGGAGTAGTGGTATTTGGAACGGACCATGGGATCCGATTCCTTCTCCGCCAAAATCTTCATGAGACGGACAACTTTTTTCCATTGCTCCGTGGTCTGATACAGCTCGATCAGTTCGTGGATGAGGATGGTGTTGTCAGGATCAAGCTCATGGGCCATGTTGTATGCGTCGATGGCCTTTTTGTCGTCCTTCACCTTGTCGCGCTGATACTCGCCCAGTTTGGAGAGCAGATCCACCTTGGTGGCCATATCGAAGGTGGCCTCGATGATCTGTTCTTTGATATCGGCGGCAGCCTTGTAATTTCGCTCATGCTCATGGAGTTCAATCATGGCCTCAAGGGTCGGGACATGATTTTTGTCCATCTCGAGAGCTTTTTCATAGAGGTTCAGGGCTCTGCGGACGTCGTGCTGCTTGAAGCGAATATTACCGAGATTATAATATATCTCTGTATGGAGGGCTTCATCTTCGCTGTTCTGCAGGTGCACGAGAATCTGCTTATACTTGTTGAAGGCGTCATCCCATTTTTCCAGGGAGTAGTAGGTCGAGGCAAGCCCCATGAGAATGGGGAGGCTCGTCTTCTCCAACTCAAAGGCGTCGTTGTAAGCTTTCAGTGCTCTGTCAAGATCACCCTTGGCCTGGGAGGATTTACCATAGCGGAAGTTCACCTTGACCATGACTTCCCGGTCGGTATCCTGGGATTTGAGTTTCCTGACCAGCATCTGGAGATGGGGGAAGGCCTCCCCATAATTTTCGCGCTGCCACAGAATGTCCACATAACGCATGGCCGCGTTTACATGCTCGGGATCAAGTTCGAGGCACTGTTCAAACAGATCCGCGGCCCGATCGTATTCTTCGAGGTGATCGAGATAAATCACACCACCGTCATACAGGTAGGCTGCCTTGTCGACCACGTTTACCGTATGCTGCTGTGCCGTCTCCAGCAGACGGGAGGCCTTGATCCAGTCTCCACGTCCTTCGTAGATTCTGGAGAGATCTCTGAGTGCCGGGACGAAGGAGGGGTTAATGGCCATGGCCTCAGCGTAGAGCCGCTCGGCCTCGTCCAGATCCATGAGGTGCTCTTCACTGATCTTGCCTATACGATGATAGAGTTCAACTCTTTCATGGGGCTCGTCCACCAGGTTGACCAGTCTCTGGCTGACTCTGAGGGATTTGTCCCACTCCTCTGCGGCTTCGTAGAGGCGTGAGAGGGCCGAGAGGGCCTCAAGGTCATTCTCCTCTTCATCGAGGATGGAGGCATAGCAGTCAATGGCCCGCTCGGGCTCATTGAGCTGTTTTTCCAGAATAAGGGCCGCTGCTTTATACAGACGAACCTTCTCGCCGGGATCAAAGGTGGAACCGATGTGACGATAGAGAACGTCAATGTATTCCGTCCATTTTTTCTCCTGCCGATACAACCGGGCCAGGTTCCGATAGGCACCCTCGTCTGTACCGCTGATCTCCAGAATGGCCTCATAGCATTCGATGGATTTGTCCACCTTCTCATAATGCTCTTCCCATACAGCGGCCATCTGATGGTACTTCATAACCATCTCTTCGTCGTTGGAGATATATTCCATCTGCCGCTCAAGGAGGGCCAGGAACTCTTCCATGTCACCTATCTTATCGTAGAGCCGCTCCAAAAAGCGCATGGTGGGAAGATGATCGGGGTTTGTCTCAAGGATGGTTGTGAGCACCTCGACGGCTTTGGAAGGAGCCTCGCGCCGATCGTCATAGAGCTCGGCGATCCGGATTTTCAGATCGATGATCTCCTCTTCGTCCTGACTTTGCTCCACCTTCTCCCACAACAGATTGATGAGTTCCCGCCAGTTCTCGGTTTCGGCCAGGAGGCGCTCGAGAGCCTGCATGGGTTCCGGCTTCTCTGGCTCGGCTTCGTGGGCAACCTTGAAGAAGCGGACCGCTTCGTGGAAGTCGCCGAAGTCTTTTTCATGAACTCTGGCGAGTTCCATGGCGGCCTTGAAACGCAGCTCAGTACGACTCTCAACCTCAAGGGCTTTCTTCAGTTCCTCGATATATTCGGAGATAGAGTTATTGATCTTGTGTACATCGGCCAGAGCCAGGTGAACACCGCCATGGTTGGGATCGTGTTTGAGGGCTGTGCGGAGTACCGCGGTGGCCTTCTCCACATCATCGAGTTTCTCACAGTACCAGGAGCCGGTTTTCGTGAGGAGGTCGCATTTCACCTTGCGGTCATCGATTGCCTCTGCCGTCTCTTCGTACATGGTGATCAACTCTTCCCATGTATCGTCAATATCCGTAATGCGCTCAAGCCTGCGGGCGGTCTCGTCGTTGGTGGGATCGAAGTCAAAGGCCATGGCCAGCACTTCAAACGCCTGCTTGCGGTCGTTCATCTTGTCTTCCATAACCGCGGCCAGCTTCTGGAGACCCAGCACAATCTCTTCGATATGGTCCTTGGGAATCGAGGAGAGATCCTCGTTGTTTCCACCCAGCGCGGAGTGACGGTCGAGATAGACTTCACTCAGCTCTTTCCAGTGTTCCCGTGCCGTATAGAGACGCTCGATATTCTCGTATGCCTCCTGGTGCAGGTGGTTGATCTTGAGGATTCGGGCGAAGGCTTCCGCTGCCTCATCAAGACCAGAAAGGCGGTTTTCCCACAGCGCCGCTATCTGAAGAAGGAGCTCGATTTTTCGCTCGCCGGTGGGAGCGATCTTGAGTTTCTCTTCAATGATGCGGATGGTGTTGGTCCACATCTCACCCTGGGTGTACAGTATTTCCAGGGCTTCGAGGGCTTCTGCATCGCCGACAGAAAGTCTCAGGACATTTTCAAATGCGCTGATGGCGTTATCGGCGCGCACCAGGTATTCTTTCTCGATGGTACCAATCCGGGCATAG
>JAHJLU010000508.1 GCA_018821745.1 Myxococcota bacterium
CATGCGGATGTGTCCAGGGTGCACGAGCTGCTGCATCCTAGAGAGCCGCCGGCGTACCCCAGTGAAAAACACGTCTCACCGGCTATGTCGGTGCCGTCGCAGGTCTCACCCTCATCAATGAGCCCGTTCCCGCACACCCGCGGGCCCGAGGTGTCATCACAAGCACCCATCAGAAAAAGAAGTGTAAAAATACCTGCCCACCGCATAACTAAAACATATCACCCTTCACTTGATCCGCCAAGCTGCAGCACCCATATAGAGATTCCATTTGTTATCAAAGCTATCAAAGTCCGAATAGATGACAACTGTCGTGCGATTGTCTGTAGAGGTCGATGCCGCCGAGGGAGTGAGCCTGGGGAACCTCACCATGGGGGACACGGTTCAGGAGACATCACGCCTGAGCCTGCCGTCGGACACCATGGCGGTGAACGAGCTCAAGGGAAGGACTCCACTCCCCTTTATCTTCATGGTTGATTATTTGTTCAACTCAGCGCCTCCGGAGCTTTTTCTGCCGGGCTTGCTCTGCTATACAATTTTGCAGTTCCTTACAGTCACTGAAGAAGAAACACTTTATCGCACTATGATATTTGTCCGGATCTTCATTGTAGAGCCGATGCGTCCGTGCTATGCAGCTGGAGAGAGGGGCGGTGGGGTTGTAAAAGCGCACTTTCCCGGGAAAGCATCGCTGTGCATTTGAGATAAGGGTTTTACAGTCTGCTTCAAAGTCGGGAATCTTCTTTTTGCAGGAATGAACGGAGCCAAATAGAACGAAAAGAACCAGGAGCCCAAGATAACGCACACATATCTCCAATCGCACATTGACGGGCATCGTTTATTTTACGATGTCCGCAACATGACTGTTGCCGTGCTGCCGGTAGTGCCAGCATCGTTCACACGGTTTTCCATCAAGCCTCAAATGGGCTTTGAAAACGTAAGCAATATTAGCCGAATTTTCTGCGTTTTGCCAAGTGGCGATTTCTCCGACTCCAAGCGTTGAACCGGGGGGCTGTCGTAATCGGTGGTGCTGTGCAGAGAAACCCTTTGCAATAGGGAGGGGTTTCTCCTAGTAATGTCTCCTTGTGCGCGTCCCGTTCCCTGCGCTCGGTGGGGGGCGAGGGGCAATTGCACTGGAACTATGTCTGGAGTGGATGGTCCGAAGATGAAAGATCCCAATAAAAGAAAAATTAAGGAAAACACGGTTATCACAGTGACCCAGGGCATGGGGGCGCTTGAGCTCCTCATCAAGACCTTCCCGAAAATGAGCAGGACCAACGTGAAATCCCTGCTGACCTACGGACAGGTGACCTCCAACTACACCCTCGTCACCCGCCACGATCATAAATTCGTGGCCGGGGATGTGGTGCAGATAAACTGGAACAAGGATCGGACCGTGAGCGCCAAGCTCAAGGGCCTGAAGGTGCTCTTTGAAGATATGGATATTCTGGTGGTGGAAAAGGACAAGGGTATCCTGTCGGTCTCCACGGGGAAAAAAGATGAGGCGACCGCCTACAACACCCTGAAGCTCCACGTGAAGAGCCAGCATCCCGACAACAAGATTTTTATCGTCCACCGCCTCGACCGTGACACCTCGGGGGTGATGATTTTTGCCAAGACTGTCCACGCCAAGCGGCTTTTGCAGACCGAGTGGACCACCTACATTAAAAAGCGGACCTACATCGCCGTGGTGGAGGGGGTCATCACCGAGGATCAGGGGACCGTCCACAGCTGGCTCACGGAGAACAGCCAGTTCCAGGTCTACTCAAGCCCCGTTGATAACGGGGGGAAAGAGTCCACCACCCACTTCGAGGTCCGTCGGCGCGGGAAGCAGTTCACCATGGTCGAGGCCACCCTGGAGACGGGGCGCAAGAACCAGATCCGCATCCACATGAAGGAGCTGGGGTTCCCCATCGTGGGAGACAAAAAATACGGCGCCACCTCAAATCCCATTTTGCGCCTGGGGCTCCACGCCCAGACCATCAGTTTCATCCACCCCATCACCAAAGAAGAGCTCTACTTCACCTCGAAAATCCCCCCGAGTTTCCTCAAGCTGGTTCGCTGAAAGCACAAAAATAACACAGGTAATTAAATTTGGGGGGGAGCGGAGGTTAAACGCTTTACACAGGCGTTTAATTTATGAATAATGTGGTATTGTCAGGACGCAGGTCACCAGGAACCAGAACCCCCGTGAAGGAGCGAAATGAAAGTCACCCTGTTTATTGCCGCTATTTTGTCCCTATCCGCATGCCACAAGAGCGCCTCCGAGGCTGAAAAACGCAACGATTTTCTCATGGAGGTCGTTACCCGGAAATGTGAACGGATCCTTTCATGCTGTGACCAGGGGTACGCCCTCATGGGGACCACATACGACACCGTTGCCGAGTGCCAGATGTACGAGGCCATGATGATGGACGTCCAGTTCCCTCCGGACAAGACCGGGTTTGATCAGGCCGGAGCCGACGCCTACAGTGAATGGCTGGATGCCAATCTGGCCGACTGTGGTGAGGATGTGTCGGGATACTTCTACACCAACGATCTGCGAATGCTCCGGTATGCCGTGCCCTACCATGGTGTGGCGGGATCGACCTGTCAGTACTATTGGGAATGTGATCCCGATCTCACCTGCTATGATAACCGCTGCGCCTATCAATCCGGCCTTGGGGGAGTCTGTGATATCAGTATAGACTGCGAGCTGGGCCTCGAGTGTGTGTGGTCGACCTGTGGCCTTCTGCAGACAGCTGGTGACGACTGTATCAACGACCGCTGCTACGGGGACTTTCTTTACTGTGATACGGTGAGTTCTTTATGCGTCGAGCAGAAGCACCACGGGGAGGCGTGCAGTGAAGATGCTGAGTGTCAGTCCCGGGAGTGTACCCCCGAGGGAACCTGCAACGAGGACAGCACCTTCGAGTACCATTACTGCTACGACCCGCAGTGAGGAACGAGCAATCAAACCCTTCGTCGTTCCTGCGAAGGCAGGAACCCAGGACTTCCCTCTGAGAATAAATATACGTAAGGGTTTAAATGTAAGCGTCAGGCGAAAAGCATTCTATATCAGTGCTTCACGCTAACGTGGTTTCTGGATTCCTGCGGAGGCCTCATGATCTACTATCTCTTCTTGTTGACAGTTACTAGACTGTTATCTTATGTCTATTGCGGATTGGTCGTAAGTTGGGGCTACTCGCCCCAAACCCGAGGTCAAGGGGCCGCTGGCCCCCTGACGACCCCCGCTGGGAGGGTTCCGATTCCCTCCCAGACCCTCCCTTGACGGCCATGGGGGACTCTTCGTCCCCCCTGGACCCCCTACTGCTATCCCTTTCAGTTCCTCACTCC
>JAHJLU010000509.1 GCA_018821745.1 Myxococcota bacterium
TGAAGACCATTTTTAAACGACCCCGTGCCATGACCGACACCGTGACCCACTACTGCCCGGGGTGTACCCACGGCACCGCCCACCGTATGGTGGCCGAGGTTATTGACGAGCTGGGCCTTCGGGAGAACACGGTAGGAATCGCGCCCGTGGGATGCTCCGTGCTCCTCTACAATTATATGGACACCGATATGCAACAGGCGGCCCATGGTCGTGCTCCTGCTGTGGCCACCGGTATCAAGCGGACCAGACCCAATCTCACGGTGTACACCTATCAGGGGGATGGTGACCTCGCTTCCATCGGGACCGCCGAGATTATCCATGCGGCCAACCGTGGCGAAAAAATCACCGTGATATTCATCAATAACGCCATTTACGGAATGACCGGCGGCCAGATGGCGCCCACAACCATGCCCGGGCAGCGCACCACCACTTCCCCCATGGGCCGTGATGTGGATCAGGTCGGCTACCCCATGCGCATGGCGGAGCTTCTGGCTACACTCCGGACTCCCTCTTACATCGTCAGGGGATCGCTCCACACCCCCCATAATATTATTGAGGCCAAAAAAGCGATCCGTCAGGCATTCCAATATCAGGTGGAGGGTGTGTGCTTCTCCTTCGTTGAGCTGTTAAGCATCTGCCCCACCAACTGGGGAATTACACCGGTAAAATCCAACGAATGGCTTGAGAAGAATATGTTGCCCTATTACCCGCTGGGCGTTTTCAAGACCCCCGAAGAGAACTAAGGGAGAAGAAACATGGAAAGAGAAGTCACCTTTGCAGGATTTGGTGGTCAGGGCGTTATGACCGCCGGAAAATTTCTGGCCCAGGGTGCTATGAACAAGGGCATGGAAGTGGCTTGGGTACCCTCCTACGGGCCCGAGATGCGTGGCGGAACCGCCTATTGCACTGTGGTCATCGCCGATGAGCCTGTGGGATCACCTATCGTCAGAAATCCGGAAACCGCCGTGGTCATGAACCGGCCATCCCTCGACAAGTTCGGTCCCGAAGTGAAATCGGGAGGTTGTCTCATTATCAACTCCTCCCTCATCGATGTTACCAGCGATCGGGACGACATTCTCGTGGTGCTCATCCCCTGCAACCAGATCTCCATGGAGGTCGTCGGGACAGGGCGCAGTGCAAATATGGCCGCGCTGGGCGCCTACGCCGGGGCGGTCCCCGTGGTGGATTATCAATCCATCGAGGCGGTGGTGAAGAGCAAATTCAGCAAGAAGCCCAAGGTGCTCGAAGATAACCTGTCCATTATGCAAAAGGGTTACGAGCTGGGACGCCAGGCCCGTGAAGCCTATGAAGCCGGAAAGCGAGGGTAATCCCATGGATTTGGCAAAAGTTGACCAGATTGTGGAAAAGTACGGATTCGACAAGAACGCCGTCCTCGCCATCCTTCAGGATATTCAGGTGGCCTATAACTATCTCCCCCGGGAGGCCATCAACAAAGTCTCCGAGTTATTGAGTCTGCCCCTTGGTCAGATAAGTTCCCAGGCGACCTTCTTCAGTTCTTTCTCCCTGACTCCCCGCGGTGAGCACATTGTCACCGTCTGCATGGGGACAGCCTGCCATGTGAGAGGCGCCCCCCGTGTCCTCTCCGAGCTGGAGCGCGAGTTGAAGATAGATGATGGTGAGACCACCGCCGACGGCAAGTTCACCATAGAAACCGTCAACTGTGTAGGTGCCTGTGCCCTTGGTCCTCTGGTCATGGTAAACGGCAACTACCATGGCAACATTGACACCGCCGAGGTGAGCACGCTGCTCTCGGCCTACCGATAGCCCCGTGAGGATAAAAATGGAAAGAATCAGTTCTCCCAATGCGCTGCTTGATGTCATCAAAAAACATCAGGATGCCCGCGACCCCGACAAAGTTCGGATCAGTGTCTGTCAGGGCACGGGTTGCATCGCCTCGGGTGCAAATAGCGTCATGGCTTCCTTTGAGAGTACCCTCCTGGAAAAGAATTCTTCTGTGGAACTTTTGGGAACCGGTTGTCACGGTTTCTGCGAGCGCGGTCCCCTGGTGGTGATTCAGCCCGAGGGCACCCTGTACCAGCGCGTGAAACCTGAAAACGTCAACGAAATTCTCGATAAAACCATTGGAAACGGGGAAGTTATCACAAAACTTCTGTATCGGGATGAGGCCAAAAATACCTACGAAAAAGAGCAGGATGTTCCCTTTTACAAGCACCAGGAGCGCATCGTTTTTGCCATGAACGGCCACATCGATCCCAGCCGGATCGAAGACTATCTGGCCATGGGTGGCTATGGGGCCCTCGCCAAGGTGCTGCTCAATATCGAGCCCGAACAGGTCATCCACATGGTGACAAAATCGGGGCTTCGTGGTCGTGGTGGAGGCGGATTCCCCGCCGGTGTGAAGTGGAAATCCTGCCGTGACGCGGAGGGATCTCCCAAGTATATTATCTGCAACGCTGACGAGGGTGATCCCGGAGCATTCATGGACCGTTCCATTATGGAAGGGAACCCCCACAGTGTCATCGAAGGCATGATAATCGGCGCCTACGCCATTGGCGCTACCAAGGGATACGTATACATCCGCAATGAGTATCCCCTGGCCCTGCTGCGTCTGGAGAATGCCCTGGAGCAGGCACGGGAATTGGGCCTTTTGGGAGACAATATTCTCGGGACCGACTGCTCCTTTGACATTACCATCAACCGCGGCGGCGGCGCCTTCGTCTGCGGGGAGTCCACTGCCCTCATGATGTCCATCGAGGGCAAGGTCGGGCGCCCCCGGGTGAAGTGGCAGCACACGGCCAAAAAAGGTCTGTGGGGCAACCCTACCAATATCAACAACGTGGAGACCTGGGCCAACATTCCGCCTATTATGGATCGGGGTGTGGATTGGTTCACCTCCATCGGCACGGGAGATGTGAGCAATAACCCCTGGGGTGGATCCAAGGGGACCAAAATTTTCTCCCTGGTGGGCAAGGTGAACAACACGGGGCTTGTGGAAGTTCCCATGGGCATATCCATCCGCTCCATTGTCTTTGACATGGGCGGTGGTATCAAAAATTCCCAAAAAGGACGTACTTTTAAAGCGGTCCAGACAGGTGGCCCCTCCGGTGGCTGTATCCCCGAGCAATATCTGGATAACCCCATCGACTTCGATGAACTCACTCGCCTTGGCTCCATGATGGGCTCCGGCGGAATGATTGTCATGGATGACCGCACCTGTATGGTGGAGGTTGCCCGGTATTTTGTCGATTTTCTCAAGGAAGAATCCTGCGGAAAGTGTACGCCCTGTCGCGAGGGGCTCCGCGCCATGTCCGAGATCCTGGGGAGAATTGTCAAGGGTCAGGGGCGCCATGAAGATCTTGTGGTCCTTGAGGATCTTGCCTCCACCATGTCGGTGGCTTCATTTTGCAACCTCGGTCTCACGGCTGCCAACCCCGTGCTCTCCACGCTCAAATATTTCCGCCAGGAGTATCTTGACCACATCGACAAGGGAGAGTGTGCGGGCCGCCAGTGCCAGGATCTCATTAAATACACCATCAGCGAAGAAAACTGCACCGGCTGCACCCTGTGTGCCCGCAAGTGCCCCACCAAGGCAATCTCCGGCGAGAAAAAATCGCTCCATGTCATTGATCAGGAGCTTTGTGTCCGGTGTGGCGTCTGCGACGATGTCTGTAACTTCAACGCTGTCACCATTTTAAGCGGCCCAGAACGATAACCTTTGGGAGTGACCTATGATACATGTAAGAATCAACGGTAAACTGTTAGAAGCAAAAAAAGGAGAGACTGTTCTCCAACTGGCCCAGAGAAACGGATACCATATCCCCAACCTCTGCTACCATCCGTCGCTGAAAGCAGACGGGGCCTGTCGAATGTGTCTGGTGGAAGTGAAGGGCGCCAATGCCAAGCCCAATTCGCTGACAACCGCCTGTACCCTCACCGTGAAGGAGGGGATGGAAGTTCTCCTTGATACTCCCGAGGTCTCCAAACACAGAAATACCATCCTCGAGATGCTGATGGCTCTGGTGCCGGACTCCCCGGTCCTCACGAAAATGGCCGAAGAATATGGTCTCAAGGAGATTCGCCTTGCGCAGGGTGATGAGGTCTGCATCAAGTGCGGCCTGTGTGTCCGTATCTGCGACGAGGTAGTTGGTGCCAAGGCGCTGGCCATGGAAGGGCGAGGAACCGAGACCACGTTCAATCCTCCATTTAACGAACCTCCGGAGCGCTGTGTGGCGTGTACGTCCTGTGCCTTTATCTGCCCCGTGCAGTGTATCCCCGTGAAGAAGACCAATGACTCCATCACCATCTGGGGCAGGGAGTTTGATCGTCTCAAATGCACCCGGTGTGGCCGGGCGCTGGATCTCACCGAGGAGCACATGGCTCTGATGATGACCCGAAGTTCCCATCTCAAACCGGAAGATCTCAACGTGTGTGATGTGTGCTCCCGCAAAGAAGTGCTGGGTACCATGAAATCACTGGTGGACGGGCAAATTACGTTGGAAAGGGTAGGTAAATAATGGAAAAAACCTTCATCGTTATACCCGAAAAGTGCACCGGCTGCAGAACATGTGAGCTCTCCTGCGCCTATTCCCACCCCATGGCCTCCGGGCAGCCTGGAAATCCCAGAATCCACGCCTACAATACCAAGCCGCCCCTGGAGAAGGGGATTCAGATAGTGTGCCTCCAGTGTGATACTGCCGCCTGTATGGAAGCGTGTCCCGCCTTCGCGCTCCAGCGCAATCTTGAGACCGGGGCCATCGAAGTTCATCTGGATCGATGTATCAATTGTCACGCATGTTTCAATGCATGTTCCTTTGGAAACATTGTTCTTGACCCCAACAACCGCGTGGCCAAGTGTGATCTGTGCGGTGGCGATCCCAAGTGTGTTCAGTTTTGTCCCACGGGCGCCCTCCTCTATCAATAGGAATACCCCCGCTGATTCGTGGTTCGAAAATACTCTTTTGTGTGACAGGGGATTGGGACTTGCCAACAACTGAACTTTAGGTATGGTGGGTTTTGTGATATGCTTCCCATGTTCCTACAGGGAGAAACTCATGAAACGAACAGGCTCTCTTCTTTGTGCAATATTTCTTCTCGGGGCTGCTCTCCCCGCCTGGGGGCAGACCCTGCTCCCCGTGAAGCGGAGCGGAAAATATGGATACATCAACCCCAAGGGTAAGTTGATGATCCCTTTCCAGTTTGATTTTGGAGCACGATTTTCCGAGGGCTATGCGGTGGTGATCATCGGGCGCAAGTATGGGTACATCGATGCCCGAGGGACCTTTGTTATCAACCCCCAGTTTGACTATGGGTGGTACTTTAAAAATGGCCTCGCCAAGGTTCTGGTGGAGAAGCGTTTCGGGTATGTCAATACCCGGGGTAAACTGGTGGTGAAAGCCCAGTTTGACAGTGCCAGCCATGAGTTCAGGTCGGGTCTTGCCCTCGTGAAAATCGGCGGTCCCTACGGAAAGTGGGGTTTCATTAACAAGCAGGGAAAATACCAGATCAATCCACAGTTTCATAACGCCCATCCCTTCTCGGAGAACCTCGCCGCGGTGAAAAAAACGAAAACCTGGGGGTTTATCAGCACCCAGGGAGTCTATCAGGTGGCCGCCACCTTCTCCGGTGCCCGGAGTTTTTCCGAGGGACTGGCCGGAGTGAAGATCGCCTCGAAATGGGGATATATCAACAAACAGGGCAAGTTGGTGATCAACCCGCAGTACAGCGATGTCCAGGATTTCCAGAACGGCATTGCGCCTATCAAGATCAGCCAGAAGTGGGGATACATTGACAAACGGGGGAAATACCTCATCAACCCCCAGTTCGATGCGGTGAGCGCGACCATCTCTGAAGGTATGGCCCAGGTAAAGGTGGGGAGCAAATGGGGCTATATCGACTCCCGGGGTAATATGCGGGTCAAACCGCAGTACGAAGAGACCACCTCCTTCTCCGACTCCCTCGCCGCGGTGAAACTGAACGGCAAGTGGGGCTACATCGACAAAAAGGGAGCCTTTGCCATCAACCCCATTTTCGACGATGGAGAGCCATTTAAAAATGGTATAGCCCCCGTTACCATGGGGGAAAAATTCGGCTATATCAACAAAAAAGGCTCCTATATCTGGAAACCCACCAAGTAATCTGCACGTTCCAGGTCACCCTCCTCTCTTATCCGGTCACAATCCCTAATCCCCTTCCCTGAACCTGGGCCCCTTTGCCCTGTCTGTCCTCAGAAAAAACTCCACAAGGGCGCAAGTAATGTGAATTATTGATACACTGTTGCTCTCTCGTCATCCTCGCTGCTGGTAAGAATCTGACAGGTACAACCACTGTCGGGTGGTTTTGGCTGAATCAGGTGCGATGTGTCCACAGAAAACAGGACCTCAAAAGGTCGGTACAGAAGGGTGGGCAACACACTGGCGCTGGTAATTTTGGGCAGGAGTCAGGTGGCATGACGATTGCATTAATGTGAGCTCAGTTAGGGAGAACTTTGGCCACGCCAACCACAGGCCATTTAATATTGATAAAACTTAGATTTTATTATCTATCGGGCATTTCCACAGGAGGCTTTCATGAAAATAGTGTTACTGAGTTTTTTATTCTTTTTTTCAACTGGCTGCTATTCAACCACCTGGATCAGGACTTCTGATGTTACCAAACTCAGTTCAGGGCCACGCCTGCTCATGGAGCGGACCTGTGTGGAAGAGAAGACGGCGACAGCGAAAAAGAGTACGTGCAGGATCACCCGTACTCACCGAGGTTCCACGATCCAGACGGAGAAGGGGACGACACTGAAAACCCCCAGAGCGATCCACAGCCTGAGGCTTAATTTGAGAAGCAAAAAAAAATACAACATCAAACCTCCGCTGCTGGCGAGCTTGGATCACAATAGACTCACCATCTCAGGAAAAAATCTGGCGCAGACGACCGTGAGACTGAGCGAAGTGGAGCGTGTCGGGTTCCAGATTTACAATAAGAAGATCCCGCTGATTTTCGGTGTGACCCTGGGGACACTGGTCGTCGTGGCAGCATCGATTGTTGGCTTTGGGTACGCTATATCTTCGGGAACATCATCATCTATTGCCTTCTGAGAGGTTGCCCTGTATTGCTCCCATTATTTGTGCCAAACCTGGTGAGAGGTTTATCCTTGAACAGCAGGAGAAGAATTTTGGGCACACACCTGGACGACCTCACCGCTCCGGTATTTATCGGAGACTACCCCATGACTGGAGAAGGATGAAGCATGAACTGGGCTATTCTTGTTCTCGCGGGACTGTTTGAAATGGGATGGGCCATCGGATTGAAATATACCAATGGCTTTTCCCGGTTGTGGCCGACTGTTGGGACGGCTTTGGCGATGATTATCAGTCTGTGGCTGCTGGGAATTGCTATGAAAACACTGCCCGTCGGCACAGCCTATAGTGTATGGGTAGGCGTGGGCGCGGTCGGTACCGTGATCCTCGGGATAGTGCTGTTTGGAGAGCCTGCAAATATGGGTCGCCTGATGAGCGTAGCGTTCATCATTGCGGGTATTGTCGGCCTCAAAATTACTTCGTCAGCCTGACGGCGGTGTGCAAGATACGCTCGCAGGCTCACGCTCCTGACGCCAGGCCTAAGGCAACAAAAGGAATTGATGTCATGTATCCAAAAGTAAAAGATCCATCCAGGGTCGGAGAATATTCTGCAGTGGCGAGAGCCGGTGGCGGATATGTATGGGACGAAGTTTTAGAGTACAGGGTTTGGTTTCATGATGAAAATGGTGATGAATATTACTATGCCTTCGGAGATGCCCAGACGGCTCTGGAGTGCTTTAATGAGGAGGATGGAGCTGAAGAACCGCTCGCATTAATACTGCAAAAAGAATATGTAAGTGAGCCTGAGCCTGGAAATTATATCCACGTAAAAGAGGAGCGGATCGCTGAATGGCCGCTTGAATTTTTACGTCGTCCCCGCAGAAATGAAAACACCATACCCAATTTTATGTCGCCCAATGCACCTGAAAACAGGTTGGATATTATTCGAGGGTTGGTATAAAAACGCCTGGCAAATCTTTTACCTTATGGCCTGCTGCTATATCAAATTGCCATAGATCGAACAATTATTTTGGTAATCCGAATGCCGTGTGGTTCAAATACGATGAGTCTTCCGGGGGTGGTGCCCCTCAGTCAGTTATTTCCCACTGGGAGGTTTGCCCACCCACGCGGCCGATCATTGCCGTTTTGCTTGTTACATATCGGGGTTTCTGGGGGGGAGGGTGGAGTCAAGCAGTGAGGGTTCCTTTTGGGAGTCGCGGACATAGAACCGCTGGGTGGGGTAGGCCAGGTCGATGTTGTTCTCCCGCTCGAAGGCGTTGAGGATGGCCTCCCAGATCTGGGTGGTGGAGAACCGGCGCTGTTTGGGTTTACACAGGTAGCGCAGGGTCAGTGTGATGCCGTGGGGTGCCACGGAGGTCCACAGGATGGGGGTCAGGTTTTTGAAATAGATCAGATAATCGGCGGAGGCCTCGTGGATGAGTTTCTTGGCTTCTTCTTCCGCGATGTAGTGGTGATCGGTTAAAATATCCTGCAGGATATTCTTTGCCTTCTTCCAGTCGGACTCGAAGGTGATGGTCACGGGGATCTCGTTCCAGATAAAATTGAACCGCTGGGTATAGTTGGCCAGGGATTTTTTCAGGAACCAGCCGTTGGGGATGTGGATCACGCGCCCCGTGCTCTGATCCGCGTCAACCCAGTTGCCCACCTCAAGGATCGAGGTCTGGGAGGTGCGGATGTCGATAATATCGCCGATATGGTTCTCAATCTGGATCCGGTCTCCCACGGCGAAGGGTTTGCCCAGCATGATGAAAATCCAGCCGGCGAAGTTGGCGATGGGCTCCTGGAGGGCAACGGCAACACCGGCGCTGAGGAGTCCGAAGTAGGCCAGCAGTGAGCCGCCCATGCCGATCCAGATATTGAAGAAAACCACGAAAACCACAATGCGCAAGAGATATGTGGAAGATTTTACGGCAATATACCGGCGGGCGTTATCTTTTACATTGGATTTGATGGCGGTCCGTACGGCGAAACTGAGGATCTGCCACATGACGAAAATGAGAAAGGTGATGAAAATTTTCGTCGATAAACCTTTGGGGATATTCAGATAATTGTGGATAAAATTACTCATGGGAGTGAGAAATGCGATCATGGGTGGATCCTGTCAGGGTTTTCGGGAAAGATCAAGCTGACGAACCCAGAAAAAAAGGATAAGAGGTTTCTGCGTCGGGGCGAACGCCCCCGCATGTGGCGAGTGGAACTGCAAGGAGCCAATCTAATGAAATTACGTCACGAATTTCCTGCTACCCTCTATGACCGGGCGGTCGCTGCGGAAAAGCCGGTCCCCGGCGGAGTACATATTTTGGGTATTCCCTTTGACGGGACCGCCTGTTTTCGCAAGGGCACACTCAAGGGGCCTGACGCCATACGGTACAATTCGCAGCACATAGAGACCTACTCTCCTTCCCTGGATCTCGAGATGGAAGATTATGACAATCTCTACGATCTCGGGAACTACTATCCTCCCCTGAAGTGGTTCGTCGAGCCCGATGGACAGGCCACCGCGCCCATCTTCGACATGGTGGGAGATCCCCTCGAACTGGCCCGGAATCATAGCCGTATCATGGTCCTTGGGGGGGAGCATTCCGTCTCCTATGGTCCGCTGGTACATGTGCTCCGGGCCCATGAGGATTGTCTGGTCCTGCATCTGGATGCCCACGGGGATCTCAGAGACGGATACGAGGGGTATCACTATTCCCATGCCAGCGTTATCAGGAGAGTGCTGGAGCATTTCGGACCCGGTCATACTCTTGTCCAGGGGCAGATCAGGAGTGGCACCCGCGATGAGTTCCGGACCATGCGCCAAGGGGGCACCCTTGTGGAGTCACTGCAGGATCTTTATGCGTTTCTTGAGAGAGTTCCACCCCGGAGGCCTGTTTATCTCACCCTGGATTTGGACTGGTTTGATCCCGCCTGCCTGCCCGGCACGGGGACCCCTGAGCCGGGAGGGGTGAGTTTTGCCGATTTCATTCCCCTCGTGCAAATACTGAGAAACCTCAATCTTGTGGGGTGTGATGTTGTGGAGCTGGCTCCCGAACTTGATCCCACAGGCGTCAGTTCTGTACTGAGTGCAAAAGTTGTGCGTGATCTGCTCCTGGTGCTCTGCGCCCAATAGGTTATTTTTCCTGCCAAAATAGCCTGATTCATTTTTGTTTTTACCTTTCACCAAAATTGCGTATTTTCATGTCCGGATGGATGGTTGGGATCCATCATTCTATCCCATGTTGTGTGGGTTATCTGAGAGGTGGCGAGCAATGAACGAAAACGGATGGAATATCCAAAAAGCAAATAATCTTTATCGGTTTTCCCGATGGGGAAAGGGCTTCTTTACTATCGGCGATGACGGAAATCTCTATGCGGCCTTCCGAAAAGATGATGAAGAAGTGAAGATCAGCATCGTGGAGATCATCCAGGAGATGGAGCGGCAGGAAATCAGCCTCCCTGCGGTCATCCGGTTCCCTGACATCCTGAGCAACCAGGTGCATAAATTATGCAATGCTTTCAAGGAAGTCATTGATGAGGCAAATTACAGCGGCAAATATTGCGGTGTCTACCCCGTCAAGGTGAACCACATGCGTCGCGTGGTGGAAGAGATTGTGGAGACCGGCCGGGAATATAATTTCGGCCTTGAAGTGGGGAGCAAGGCCGAGCTGCTCCTGGCCATGGGGATGAACTCAAACCGGAACGCCCTCACCATCATTAATGGTTACAAAGACATTGAGATGCTCCGGCTGGCCATCCTCTGGAAGAAACTGGGATCCAATTCTTTTATCGTCCTTGAGAAGATGTCGGAGCTCGATGTGGTGTTTCAGTTGGCGGAGGAGCTGGGTGTGGAGCCAGTGCTGGGCATTCGGGCCAAGCTCCTCTCCAAGGGTATGGGCCGATGGGCCAGCTCCACGGGAGAGCGCGGAAAGTTTGGTCTCTCCTCCGTTGAGATCGTCGAGATCGTCGAGAAGCTTAAGGATCGGGGTAAAATCCATTGGCTCAGGATGCTCCATTTTCATGTTGGCAGCCAGATCGCCAAGGTTCAGGTGATCAAGGACGCGGTTATCGAAGCGGCCAGGGTCTATTCCAGTCTCTACAAAATGGGGGTTCCCCTCGAGTATATGAACGTAGGGGGGGGTCTCGGGGTTGATTATCTGGGCTCCGGCGTCGATAACAAATCCTCTCTCAACTACTCCACGCGCAATTATGTGGAGAATATTGTTTATAATCTCCAGCAGATTTGCGAACTGGAGAAGGTGCCCTCCCCCAATATCGTCTCCGAGAGCGGTCGGTTCCTCACGGCCCTTCACTCCCTGGTGGCCACCAAGGTCATTGATCGGGTGCAGCTCGACTATCTGGACTTCCACGACGAGAAGCAGGAGAAGGAGCATATCCTGCTCACCAACTTCCGTCAGAACCTGGAACTCATAGATAAACATAATTATCTTGATGTCTACTATGACGTCATCACCGACCGAAGCGAGGCACAGAACGCCTTCCGCCTGGGGGTCATCTCACTGGAGGAGAGTGCCCGAATCGATGCACTCTTCTGGCAGATCTGCAGAAAAATTCAGAATTTCGAGCGGGCAGCGGGTCTGTTCACCGAGGAACTGTCCCAGCTCAATCTGTATTTGAGTCCTCAATATATTTGTAATTTTTCGGTATTTCAGTCTATCCCCGACAACTGGGCGATCGGCCAGCTCTTTCCCGTTGCGCCCCTTACCCGCCTCGATGAATGTCCGCAGATCTATGGGACCCTGGCGGATATCACCTGTGACTCTGACGGGAAGCTCGACAGCTTCATCCAGACCAATTATCCCAATAACAGCCTGCTGCCGCTCCATGACCTCAGGCCCGATGAAGACTATTACCTGGGAATCTTCCTCACGGGGGCCTATCAGGAAGTGATAGGAAATCTCCATAATCTCTTTGGGCGTGTGAATCAGGTGAATATCAAATTCGACAACGAGGGAGCCTCAGGCTTCTACTTTGAAGAGATCATTGAAGGTACATCGGCCAAGTCTGTTCTCGAGGAGGTGGAGATCAGCGAGAAGGTGCTCCAGGCTCAGGTGAAAAAACGTATTGATATGATGAAGGCCGATGGGGTCATCACCCCACGCGAGAGCGTCAAAATACTGGAGACTTATACCAGAAGTCTCCGCGGTCAGACCTATCTCAACCGCTGACCTGCCCAAAGGAAGAAATCATGACCACGATTACCAATTTTATGGAGACACACTACCGGCATTTCAACGCCGCTGCCCTCGTGGATGCTGCCCGGGGTTACAAAGAGCACGTGGCCTCGGGACAAAAGATGATGGTCACCCTGGCGGGGGCCATGAGCACCGCGGAGCTGGGTATCTCCCTGGCCGAAATGATCCGGCAGGGAAAGGTCCACGCCATCACCTGCACCGGGGCAAATCTGGAAGAGGATATTTTCAATCTGGTGGCCCACGACTACTACGAGCGCCTCCCGGGGTATCGGGATCTCTCCCCGGAAGACGAGAAGAAACTCTATGATCGGGGGCTCAATCGCGTCACTGATACCTGCATTCCCGAGGAGCAGGCCATGGAGCAGGTGCGTGACGCAGTCATCGCCCAGTGGAAGAAAGCCGACGGGAACCAGACCAATCCCCCCCATGTTTATTTGTGGCGATGTCTGGAGGACCCCGAGTTTCAGACCCGCTACCAGATCGATCCTGCCCACTCGTGGATGATCGCCGCCAAGGAGATGGGGATCCCGATTTTTACTCCGGGCTGGGAAGACTCCACCCTGGGGAATATGTTCGCCGCGCTCACCAGTCTTGGAGAGATTTCCACTGTCAGGGTGATCGAGTCCGGTATCGAGACCATGCACCGGCTCATTAATTGGTACAATGAAGCCACCAAGGATACCTCCATGGGATTCTTCCAGATAGGTGGCGGAATCGCGGGAGATTTCCCCATTTGCGTAGTGCCCCTCATTCACCAGGATATGGAGATGCCCGCCCGGCTCTGGGGCTATTTCTGCCAGATCAGTGACTCCACTACCTCATACGGCTCCTATTCGGGAGCGGTCCCCAACGAAAAAATCACCTGGGGTAAACTGGGAATCGATACTCCCAAGTATATCATCGAGTCCGACGCCACTATTGTGGCTCCCCTGATTTTTGCTTACGTACTTGGTCTTTAGCGCCACCGGTCCTGCCTGTTCAGATAATTCGCCAGGGGTTTGCTCACAAAGAGAGTACCGGGAAGTCCTTTTTCCCGGACAACAGGTGATAAACGAACATGGATGAAATCACCTTCTTGATATAGTTGCGCGTCTCAATGACCCGCATCTTCTCCACGAAGAGATCCAGGGGCACCTTGCTGTCGGCCTTGCGCCATCGCTTCATTGCGCCCTCCCCGCAGTTGTAGGCACCCACATAGAGGAGGCGTTTGCCGCCAAACATCTTTTTCAGGAGCTTGAGGTAGCTCCCGGCGATGAGGAGGTTGGTGGCGGGGCGCTGGAGATCTCCTGTATTTCTATAGGGAATATGGAATTTTTTTGCGATATGCCGGGCGGTTTTGGGCATGATTTGGGCCAGCCCCAGGGCTCCCGCCGTGGAGCGGGCCTTGTGGGAGAAACCCGACTCTTCACGAACGAGCCCCATCAGTACGGTCTCCTCAACCCGGGTCTTGAGCGCAACACTCTTGATTGCGCCAGTGTGCAGGAGCGGGTAGGCCATCTGCCACAGAATCCGGGTGTCGTTGGTGGGCCAGGAGTGGGCATGGTCCATGAGAACCCTCCCCATGAGAAAATATGACTGGCGATAGAACCCGCTCAGGTGAAGGATCATGGCGACGCCCTTGAAAAATGGGCGGTGTGAAATCTTTCCCGGCTTGAAGGGCAGGGGGCTTTTAAGGGTGTGGAGGGCGGCCAGGGCCAGTGGTTCATCTCCTACGCGGGCCAGCTCCACAAAGCGGGCAAAGGAGTCCGTGGCGAAGTAAGGGTGGGTCAGGACCGACCAAGGCAGGGTTCCCGGTGCATTTTTAGAGAGCACAGCCTTGAGGATGGTCTGGGGGAGGCCCTTCTGGAGTTCATCAAGACGATTGAGCGACAAGAGGGCGTGGTAGGTGAGGGGGGCCATAGCCACACACTCTTTGTAGTGGGTCATGGCCTTTGTGTTCTGTCCCATGATGTGAGCAACCCGCCCCTGCCAGTAGAGGATCCGTCCCCAGTTTTCCAGGGGGGGTGTGGGTGTGATGAGGCTCCGGGCTTTTTTGAGCGCTGTGCTCGCCTTGGCCCATCGGGATTTCTCAAGGTGGGAGAGGATTGGAAGCCACAGCGCATCGGGGAATTTGTCTCCCGAGGTGTGGGAGCGGGTGATCGCGGCGAGGGTTCTGTGAAATGCCTTCTCGTTCTTCATTTTTCTATAGGTGAGAGCCAGACGGTAGAGCCCGTCGTCGCCGTAGGAGTGGTCAGGGTGCTCCCTTGCTACCCTGCCGAAGGCCTTAATGGCAGTTTTGTACCGTCCACGGGCGAAGGCGATTTTCCCCGCCAGGTACTTGGCCTTGACCCTCAACTCCACCAGGGGTGTTTTCTCGCAGGTGATGACCGCCCGCCCGATGCTCGGAGCCGCACGTTTGTATTGCTTCAGAAAGAACAGACTCCTGGCCAGATAGAAGTCCTTTTTGCACTTGAGAGGGCGGGGACATCTGATCTTCCTGCCCAGGAGCTGGCTGGCCTTTTTGTGGAAATTTCTACGGTTGAGGAGGGCACCCCGCTCCACGATTCCTCTACATGACGCGAGGCGAAGCATGTTCATTTTAAACCATTTTTTTGCATATGCGTTGAGCCTGGTGATGATAGAGGAGCGCAGCGTCATGGTCCACGCCTGCTCCAGGAGGCCCCGACGCTCTTTTTTGGTGCGGGGGATTTCAAGCAGTCGAAGGATAGCCTCCACCCGATCCCGTGGGGGAATTTCCTTCATGCCGACCAGGGTCTTGAGGAGCTTCTCCTCGGACACGGTGTCCTTTTTTTCAAAAAGGATTCTGGCCTGGATTTTCAAGGCTTCCAGCCGACGAGGCCCCTTCAGCAGCAGGCGCGATAAAATGAGCGCGTTGTCTTTGTCTCCTTTCTCCAGGTAGGACTTCATCTGGAGAAATACCAGATCTTCACGCAGCAGAAACAGGGATTTTGTCAAGGAGGGGACCAGCTTGATAATAGCGGAAAAATCCTTGTTTTTATAATGTGTTTTGAGGATCCACCAGGCTGCCTGGGGTGTGGTGCTTTTCGCCAACATGGAGAGCGCCCCGGGGTAATCCCCCTGGTGATACTTTTCCACACCTCTGGTGAGATTCATGTCTCCCGCTTTGTACCGGGAAAAGCGTGTAATATAAAGACGATCTCCAGCTATAAGAGGTTTCGGGACCGCCACAGAAGCCGCCGCTGGTTTCTCGTCGGCTTTTTTGCTTTTTGGAAGGTCTCTGGTCGTCAGGGAGAAGGGCGCTGGATCAAAAGTCTGAAAACTGGCGGCAAAGGATACCCTGGGCCTGGTGAGGACGAAGGAGGTAACGAGGAGTGAAAAAAGCGCGAAGATCGCCATGGGAAGCCAGATTGTGACTGGGATAGAGCGGGTTTTGGCGGGTGTTTGGCACATGGAAAAATCCTTTTCGTTTCACCCAGTAGTAGTCAAAGAAGGCCAAAAACGCAAAAAATGCGGTATTTGGCGCTCACAGGCCCTGGCACGATCCGCCAGCTCCTCAATATGCCCCTGAAAGTGAGCGGTTTCCAACCCTGTGCCACCATGTCAATTTCTTCTCTAAGGATTCTGGAAAATTCCAGTGCGTGTGATATGGTATCATACAGCCTGGGGCAAAGGTCCACCTATGGGCACTCCCTGTCAGGCAAATCAATCGGATCTCCTTATGCACAAGCCTTCTCCCCTATTGGCCACATTCCCCGTCCCAACGAGAAAAAACAGGTGGGTTACCATGAAATCGTTTTTACCCCTTCTCCTTGTGTCTCTTTTTGTGTTTGGTTGTGAAACACCCGACGATCAACAGTATCGGCAGGACTCATCCGCAATAAATGGTGGCTATGCAGAGCCAGGAGAGCCCGGCGTTGTTCTGATCTGGCATCAGATGGGATACATGTGTACAGGGACCCTCATTAAGCCCACCATCGTCCTCACGGCGAAGCACTGTGTCAGAGATCTTGACTCAGGCTACGATTTTCCCATCTACGGGTTCGATGTGCGAGTGGGACCTGATATGTGGAATATTGAAGCATCCTATGGGGTTCATGAAGTTTATACCTATCCGGGGACGGCGATTGAGGATGAGGATGTGGCTCTCCTTGTTCTGAGTACGGCCATCCCCGAGAACGTGGCGACCCCGTATCCCATCGTGGTCTCTCCCGTGGGAGAAGATGCCCTGGTAGTGGAGAGCTCCATACTGAGCATTATCGGTTATGGAGAGAGTGTTTGCGGAGGGGAGGGGAATGCGGGTGTAAAACTGAGGACCGAGGATCTTTTCCTGGGGTACTACACTTCCGGCGGCGACTTTCTGACCCAGGGCCGCGGAGCGAATCATGGTGACTCCGGTGGCCCCGTCTTCACAGATCAGATGAAGGTAGTGGGGGTCACCTCCCGTGGGAGTGATGAAGACTGTGTGGGAGAATACGCTGGTATCACCATTGCATCCAGTGTCGCCCATCATAATTCATTCATTGCCGATATCCTTGAAAACGAGGGCTATTGTGCGCCCACCGCAAACTCTGATATCTGCGATGACGGTGAAGATAACGACTGCAACGGATATATCGATGACGGATGTCTCCTTCCCGGCGAGCTGTGCACCGACAACTGGCAGTGTGGAAACGGCCTGTGTTACGACCAGGGAGGAGAGAGCCGCTGCATTAAAACCTGCAACGCCTATATCGTTTCGGGGACCTGTGGTTCAGGCCACTACTGCCAGCCCCAGGGCTGTGGCGAGGAAGGAATCTGTTCCGCCGGTGACCGAGGTGCCAAGGGGTACTTTGAGTCGTGCAATCAGGACACCGACTGCGAGTCTCTCTTCTGTTCCCAGGCTGGGGATGGTGTCTCCCGGTGCCTCTATCCCTGCTTGCCCGGCTCCGATCATTGCCTCATGGATGAGATGTGTGTAACCAGCAGCCAGGGATGTGGCGCCTGTGTGCCCTCCAGTTATGGCCCCGCTGCGGGAAGAAACCTTGGGGAACTCTGTACATCGGGTGATCAGTGTGTCTCGGGGTACTGTTTCGACGCGGGGGAGGTGGGATACTGCAGTACCGCCTGCAGTCAGCAGGCCCCGTGTACCGACGGTTTCCACTGTGCTGATGGCAGTTGTACCAAGGGTAACGTGGGGGTCATCGGTGATCCCTGCAGCGTGAGCAGTGACTGTGGAGGCGGGCTGTTTTGTGCTGATTTCGGAGAAGGGAGTGGTCACTGTTCCACGGACTGCTCCGGTGGTGTCGGATGTGCTGATCAGGGATTCTTCTGCGCCACTGCCGTTAATGGGCAGTTCTGCAAGAGCGCTTCGGGCTTGCAGGTAGGTGATGAATGTGGCTCGGGAAGTTGCTCCACTGGTCTCTTCTGCGTTGAGGCTGCCGAGGGAGATTATCGCTGCGCCTCAATATGTCATCGCTATGAGAGCGACAGATGTCCTGCCAGTACAGGATGTTACGAGACAACAAGGACCTACTGCCTCCCCTTTGATGCAGCACCAAAGACCACTGGAACTGGTGACGGCGGTGATTCAGGTGGACTCTTTGGCTGTGCCACGCCTTCCGGAAAAAGTCCTGCTCCCCTCTCCCTTCCACTTTTGGCCATGTTCATGCTGTCACTGATGATACTGCGAAAAAGCATTTGATATTATAGTAAATAGGCTGGATTTGTCCTCGGGCATTATTGTCAGTCCCCCTCTTGACTGCTCCTCCCATCCTTGGTATATTCAAGGTTTAATATCCACTCGGATAAGCCCGTCTTTTCATACCAGGAGTCGGGCAGTGGCAATGTTTCGGCGGAAAGGATGCAGCCATGCCTTTGTCAGAAAGAGAATTGCAGGAAATTCATGCAGAATTGGAAGATCGCAGGAAAAAACTGCTCATAGCGGCCAAGGCACAACTGAACAGTGACATGGGCCTTGATCGCAACGAAATGGCCGACGAAAACGACCTCGCCTCCAGCGAATATTTGCTCTCTTTCGAGCTGCGTCTGCGAGACCGCGAGAAATATCTTCTGAGAAAAATTGAAGACGCCATTGATCGCATTGAGAAAGGCGAATACGGCATCTGTGAAGTCTGCGACGAGGACATCTCCATTGGCCGCCTCAAAGCCCGTCCCGTCACTACCATGTGCATCCGCTGCAAAGAGGAGCAGGAGCGCAAAGAGAAGCAGTACGTCGATAAATAAAATTCCGTGAAAAACCAGTTACTGGGGGGTCAGCACAAATCGGTAGGTGCCCGGGATCACGTTTTGGGGCAAAAGGACTTGAATCCGCTGTATTTTTTTGGCCATTTCAGGGAAGAGGGGTTTCTCGTACCAGGTCTTGCCAGCTTCATCGACCATGCGCAGCCACAGCATTGGGGGGGGTGTTTTCAGGTGGTTCATGGTGAGTATATAGGCGGTATCCCGGTTCATGAACCCCGGCCCCTCGATAGAGAAGGAGTAGGAAGCTCCCGAATTACCCGGGGATGAATTGTTGTTGCTGTCGACGGGGTCGTTCTTTGTCTTGGGTTTCATCGACTCGGGAATGACCGCGCCACCCAGATCCACTCGCCGGTAGAGCTCTTCTCCCGGGAGTTTCACCTCGGCGAAGGCGTGGACGCTGTTGAACACCATGCGGGCCGTAAAGCCTCTGGCGAGTGCCATGGCCACGAAAATGATGGCCCTATGGCGACACACCCCCCGTTTTTGCGTGAAAATTGCTTCGTGCGCCGCCAGACCCTTTTTGTAAGGTTTCAGGGGTTTTACGGCAAAGGAGCGAAAATAGGTAATCATAGCCCAGAGGTATTCGCGGCCATCTCTGCTCTTGCCGAAGGTCCTTGTTGCGAGGGCCAGTAATGACTCGGAGCCGGGGAAATCTTCTCTGGCGGGAAGGGCGAAGGAGGGCATTACATCCAGGGAGAAATAGCTCTCCGGCGCTGCCACCCTCACGCGAATACGCTGCTTGCCGTAGCGCCCCCGGATGGGGCCAATATAGAAAACGTCGTTGCCGTCCTTCCAGTATTTCAATTCCCGTGAGCCATCATCCACCACGTCAACGATTTTCATGTGGGGGGAGATGGAGGGCAGGTTGAGATAGCCCTCCTGCCGTTTGAGTTCGAACTCTCCCCAGAAGAAACGATGGGATTGGGGATCGGCTATGGAGGTGGTGGGAATTCTCTTGAGCTGCTGTTTGGTGGAGAAGGAGGTCAGACGGCCATTGTCAAGGCGGACCGAGTCATGAACCCAAACCCGCTCATTGGGGAAGATGGAGGGATCAAAGAGGGATTTAACCTGACTCTCAGGGGGAGTCCATGTATCCGTCTTGGTGTCGAGGGTCATGCAATTGGATTCCCTCTGGGAATCATCTCTGCGGCTGATGAGCTTTTTAAGAAGTTTTTCTACTTTGAAATCCATATCATCGTAGGATTTAAGGGGGTCGATGTTGTCGGACGAGGCGTTGCTGCTGTTACTTGAGAGGTCGGGATCAATGTTGTTTTTTTTGCTCCTCAGGGGCACTTTGTCGGGCAGATTGTCGGGAAAGGGCTCATGGAGAATCGGAACCTGACTCAGGAGCAGGATCATGACAAGGGGGTATAGAGCATTCGCCATATGGGACCTCCCTTCTCGGTGACGTGGAGCTCCCGTCGGGTCGGGACGCCGTATGGGTTCTCACCCATGAAGGACCATGGCCCGAGGACGTTCCTGATTCGGCCTGTGCCGAACTCTTCAAAGACGGCGAGGGCATCAAGGGCGAGATCAAAGATGTCGGACTGAAAGAACAGCTCCCCGTCGGGCTTGAGGGCGTCACACAGTTGCCCGAGCAGTTCCGGAGTGAGGACCCGGCGCTTGTGATGCTGCTTCTTGAACCAGGGATCGGGAAAGTTGATGAAAAAGCGGTCCACAGTTTCCCTGGCAAAGAGGACGGGGACGTGGATGTTAAGGTTGGCGAAGATCCCCTGGACAATCTGATCCGGTGGGAGATCTCCGGCCATGGAATTGATTCTTGCCACCAGATCCCGGCGAATCTCCACCCCAACCACCTGATGGCCCGGTTTCTGCATTGCCCGCCTGAAGAGGAACTCACCCTCGGCGCAACCGAGTTCCACCTCGAGAGCTGTTCCCACGATCGTCGGGGGATTTGGAGTGAAGGCCAGATATTGTTCGGAGAGCGGATTAACGTGGTGTCTGAATCGTCTGGACATTGGAACCGTTTGTCGCCCCGGGGTCTGGGGAAGCCGCCAGGAGGTTTTTGAGTTGTTCAATCTCTTCGCGCATTTTAGGGATCTCTTCCTGGAGAAATTTGAGCTTTCCTGCGGTACGCTCCTGCTGGATTTTCAGGGATTCGATGAGGGCGAGAAGTTCAATTCTGGTTTGTTCCATGTGAATATCCTGGGGTCATTTTTACGACCGGTGGAAAGATATTGTCTCTTTTATCCTTTGGAGTCAAGTGTATCAGATGCCTTCTGCTTTTTTCGATTCTCCCTTTTGAAAAAATATGAAATCATTGTATGCAACCGAAGCCCCCCTTTCTCGAGAATTGATGAACCGGGCCGTGAATACCCGGTAAACGGGTGGGAGGATTCATTGGCAAACTTCTTTAAAAAATATGAAATTGTAGAAAAAATTGCCTCAGGTGGCATGGCCGAGATCTACAGGGCCTGCCTCCACGGTGCCGAGGGTTTCCAGAAAATGGTGGCGGTCAAAATGATCCGACCCCAGCTGCTGGCGGAGCCTGAATTTGTCGAAATGTTTATTAAAGAGGCCACTTTGGCGGCTCGTCTCGACCACCCCAATATAGTGCAGGTCAATGAGTTTGATCAGGAAGACGGGATTTACTATATTGTCATGGAGTATGTGCGGGGTGTGGATGTTAAATCGGCCTTTGCCCAATACAGCCGGCCGTGGGACCCTTCCACAGTGTTCTTTATCGCCGGTCGCCTCCTGGCCGCCCTTGAGCATGCACATTCCCTGAGGGATGCCTACGGCAATCCGCTCAATATTATCCACCGCGATGTCACCCCCCATAATATTCTCATAAGTGTCAACGGTGAGGTAAAGCTTACGGATTTTGGTATCGCCAAGGTGCGGGACGCTGTCTCCTACACCAAATCAAATATGGTCCGGGGCAAACTCCACTACCTCTCTCCCGAGCAGGCGAGGGGCGAGGGTGGAGATACTCTGGACCATCGCAGTGATCTCTTCTCCCTGGGGCTTGTCCTGTGGGAGCTCCTCACGGGGACCAGACGGTACGTCCCCCGGGAGGGGTTCGATATTTTTCCCGAGATCATGGAGGCCCGTTTTACTCCGCCATCAGAGGTAATCGAGACCCTCGACCCCCGCATCGATGTGCTCATGGAGGGATTTCTCAATCCCGTCAAGACGCTGCGATATGAGAACGCCCGTGAGGCTATAATGGCCATAAAGGAGTTGTTCTACGCGGACTGTACGGAGCTGCTGGGGTCAATGGTACGGCAGTGGCGACACGAAGTCGGGGGGAGCTCCGATGAGGATCCCACCTGCCGCCTGGAGGACCTGCATTCTTCAGAAGGGCAGGGGGAGAGTGACCGTGAGACAGTCCCCATCAATGCCTTCGGGCACGAGTCAACGCTGGAGAAGGATTCCATCGCGGCCCAACTCTATCTGTCGACCAGGCAGATAACGGAGCTCCATCGGGATGTCGCCATGGCAAGGGAACAGGCCCTTGAATACGACCAGCAGACCCGGCCCATTAATCCGACCCGTCCCCCCGTGGAACCGAAATCATGGAGAACACTTCTCTGGGGAGTCCTTGCACTGGTTCTGGGAGCTGCGATTGTCCTGGCTTTTTTCCTCTGGAGGGCAACCCACCGGGGGAATGCACCATCCAATGCAACGACCCCGCCCCTTCCTGCTGTCTCGGACAAAGAGCCCATCGAGGCGATGTCGCCATCCCCAAAGACCATGGAGCCCCCACGGGTGATTATTCTGCGGGCAAAAGAGGAGGGGATGCACAAGAAAGTCATCGGGGAATCAAATAAATCCGGTTACAAGGGGAGGGTAATTCTCTTGAAAAACAGAAAGGTTGCCCCCAGGGATCCCCTGAAATCCAAAAAACCACTGGACCCCTCCGTCAAGACCCGATCCATGCAGGGTAACGACATGAAGCCCATGAACACGGGCTCCTCGGAACTGAAATCAATCAAGGGTTGGGACTGAGTCAGCGGGGTTTATCCATCCTCAGGGTGATCTGTCGGGGGAGGTGTTTGGGTCCGAAGAAACGGCACGTCTTCAGGAAGATGCCGTTGTCGGCGCCGTCGATATCCGTGGCGCAGACCGTGAGCCCCACTTCCTTGGCCTTCTCCCACAGGGGATTGCCGGTTCCACGGGGAATGTTGATATTTCCTCCGTACCGGGAAGGCTGGCACTCTTCGAGGGTTTCAGCGGAGAAGCAGACCTTTAGGTTGCGGATCCCCGCCCCCGTTGGATCAACCACCCGTGAGGAGATTGGAATTGTGCGCTGCAGGTTGGGTCCATAGCAGGCGGCGATCATGATGGTGGTGCCGGCAGAGAGTGCACCAATGGCGAGTTTTTTCAGTGCTGAGAGGGGTTGCATTACGGCTCCTTGGCAGTCAACTGAGGAGGATCACTGTGGTGCCAGGTGGTTTGACTTCTTTTTCAGGTATCTGCTTCTGGCCCGATAGTTCACTCCCTGGTTGGGATATTTTACAATACGCAGGAGGGTCCCCACTGATTCATCGGTTTGTGAAATTGAGAGAAATCCCCGGGGCAGCGTGGGGGTTGTCCAGGCAAAAAGAAAGGCCGAGTCCTTTGGGGAAAGCTCGATACACCCCATGGAGTAGGGGTTTCCAAAGAGATCATGCCAGTATGAGGTGTGCAGCGCCAGGGTGCCCTTGAAGAACTGCACCCATGGCACATCCTCGAACAGGTGTGACCAGTGTTTTCCTTTGCGGAATCCCAGGGTCTGGGTCGAGCGTTTGAAGAAGATCCGAAAGGCGCCCAGGGGTGTTTTAAAGCCCTTGCGGGCGGCGCTCACAAGGGTCATGAACCGTGGTGTTCGCCCTTCATAGGCCACCAGGGTCTGCTCCGTCAGGTTCACTTCCATCCACCGCTCGCTGGTCCCTGTCAGATATGGAGGAGGAGAAGAGAGCAAGAAGCGCCGTATATCCGATTCTTCAACCCACAATCCCGCCAGGGTCCGGAAAAACCGGCGGGTCCCGATAATTTTCAGCGCCTTGGTTTTCAGGTGAATCCGGGATCGCCAGGCCTTTTTACCTGCGGTTGAATGCAAGGGGCTCTTCCACAGGGTGGCTCCCCTGAAACTGGTAACCAGCGCGATCACATAGGGAGGTTCCTCGGTCAGTTTGATTCCGGCGAATGAGGAGGGCGGGCGTTTGTCCAGATGGTCGTAGGGGACCATGAGGCCCTCCTCATTGAGCATATAGAGGTTGCCGCTCATGGTTCTAAAGTTCCGGCGGTAGGCGATCCATGCGTTGGGCTGCATAATTCTTGCGGGGCGCCTGGCCAGCAGGTCCTTGGATGTGGCGAAGGCGGGGGTATTGGTCTGGAGCACCTTCATGAACTCCCGGTGGACTAGACGACCCGGGGGAAGGAGGGGCCAGGAACTGCCACCGGGAAATTTCAGCGAGAGGGTGAAATGTTTTGAGCAGCCGAAGGTGTTTTTTCCCAGTTGAACGAAGTGGCCACCACCGGGACACCGGGTCTTAGAAAAGTATTTATAGAGGGGGAATCTGGTTCCCTTGAGGACCGCACCCAAAATTTTAGCGCTCCTTTTCGGCGTGGTGTAGACCCGTGTTCGCCGCGTCGCCTCGAGGGAGAGGGCCAGACTGGCGGGGCGAAAATTGGTAGTTCCCCTTGCCACCAGAGGGGAGGAGAGTGGAGCCAGATAACTGAAAAACAGGAAAATACTGAGTGCCATAGGGAGACCTTTTCGGCCCAAGCTTACGCCCTCCTGGATGAATACTCAAAAATCAAGGCGTAATAAGCCCCTTCTCCACGGCCACCCGGTAATAGCAGAAAGGATTGTCAAAGGTGTCGCCCGAATGGGAGAAGGCGGTCCAGAGGCAGCCGCCCCGGCAGATCTCGTTGTATGTGCAGGTGCGGCAGAAGCCCGAGAGACGATCGGGGGTGTGGCTTCGGCTGTAGGAAAAACCATCGGGGTTGCACCAGATGTCGGTGAGGCTTTTCTCCCGCACATTCCCTTCCTGGAAGCGATCCTCCTTGTTGAGCGCCGATGGCAACGAGAGGCACCCTTTTATGGCGCCGTTGCTTTCTATGCCGATGACCTGCATTCCCGCCCGGCAGCCGAGCCAGAAGTCAATCTCCTTGCCCGTTCCCCTGAGGGCCTCCTCATGGGGGCCGAAGTATCCTATATTGTCTCCGATGAACATTGCGGGCTCACCACCCTCCTGCCGCATCGCGGCCAGCAGGGGGACGATCTCCAGCAGGTCTTCGGGGACCAGGGTCAGTTCGCGGTTGTCACGCATATTGCCCGCAGGGTTCCCGATCTGGAGCTGCCATGAGGCTACGCCTTCTTTGGCCAAAAACAACTTCAGCGGTTCGAGCTCTTTGAGATTGTTTCTGTATATTGTAGTGACTGCGCTGATGGGGAGACCCACGGACCGGGAGGAAACGAACGCTTCCAATACCTTTTCATAGCTCCCTTTACGGCCTCTGATGAAATCATGGGACTCCTCAAAGCCGTCGACGGAGAAGGCGACGGAACGAAAACCAGCGTCCAGTGCGAGTTTTGCCTTCTCGGGTGTCCATGTAAGCCCGTTGGAGATCATATTGACCCGAACCCCCTGTTTTACCAGGTAAGCACCCAGGTCAGCCCAGCGAGGGTGGAGAGTTGGCTCGCCCCCCGAGAGCGTGATGCGTTCCAGGCCCAGGTCCGTCAGTTCATCGGCCAGGGCGAACATTTCGTCGTCGGAGAGCTCGTCGGATCGTGCCTGCCCAGCCCTGGAACCGCAGTGCCGGCATTGGAGGTTGCAGCCAAGGGTGAGTTCCCAGACTGCTGTCTTCGGAAAATATCCAAGTTTTTGGAGGAGTTTAAGCA
>JAHJLU010000510.1 GCA_018821745.1 Myxococcota bacterium
CCGCAGTTGGTGCAGTTGGTGAAGGGATAGCGGAACCGGCGATTGTGGGGATCCGCGATGTCGGCCAGGCAGTCGGGACAGGTGGCCATGTCGGGGGAGATGGCGGCCTCCTTGGATTTGCCCGTGTCATCGCTCTTGACGATGATAAACCGCGTCTCTCCCAGGGGCGCCAGGGGCGTGACCACAAAGGATTCTATGTGGGCCAGGGGCGGAGGGGCGCTCCTGAGCTGCTCGATAAAGGCGCTGACCTGCTCTCTGGAACCCTCGACCTCGATGGTCACACCGGTGACGTCGTTGCAGACCGTCCCCGCCAGTTCATTGTTTATTGCGTAGGAATAGACCGTGGGCCGAAAGCCCACACCCTGCACTATGCCTGTAATGTTGATGCGATTTCGCTGTCGAGCCATGCGAACCAATCGGTGAGTGTGCTGGCGTCCAGGGAGTTCACCCGGAAAATCCGGCAGGTGGGGTTGACCGCGCGGACCTCTGCCTCGATGGCGTCGAGATCCATGTTGAGATAGGGGGCGATGTCCACCTTATTGATGATGACCACGTCGGCCCGGGTAAACATGGTGGCGTATTTGGCCGGCTTGTCTTCGCCCTCGGTGATGGAGTAGAGCAGCACCATGCGGTGGGCGCCGATGTCAAAGGCCGCGGGGCAGACAAGGTTGCCCACGTTCTCCACGATGCACAGGTCCACATTGTCGAGGTCAATCTTCTCAATGGCGGCGTGGACCATTTTGGCGTCGAGGTGACAGCCGCCCTCGGTGTTGATCTGCACCAGGGGAATGGAGAAATCCTCCAGGCGCTCTGCGTCGCGGGAGGTGAAGAGGTCACCCTCAATCACCGCCACCCGGTACATGGCCGTGAGGCGCTCGAGGCTGGACCGGATGAGGGTGGTCTTGCCCGCGCCGGGGCTGCTGGTCATGTTGATGGCGAAAACCTTTTTTTTGTCGAACAGCCAGCGGTTGTCAGCGCCGATGGCGTCGTTCTTGAGCATCACATTTTTTAATACCTGAATTTTCAATGCAGAACCTCCGAATCAGTCCTCTACCTCAATCCCCGATAAATAGAAAGCGCCAAATTCGAGATCTTCCGACTCCTCAAAATGGAGGAGAACGCCCTCAAGATCCGTGTTTTTCACCAGCTCGGTGAAGTAGAATTCAAAGGAATCGGGCACCACCGAAAAGGGCCTCGCCATGGCAAAGGTGAGCTCGGTTATTTTTTTGCCTTTGATATCAAGATCTTCTTCGGCTGTTTCTTTTACCAGGTCAAAAACGTACTGGGCGACTTTTCCTTCGTGCATGGGATTTGGGTCTCTTGGAATAGTGATGTTTTATCTAATTGAAAATATTATGCAAAAAGCTCGACTGCCCACTGTAGGGCTGACCCTGATCTATTTATGGTGAATCGGGAGGCAAGTCAAGGGCAAAGGAGCACGGGCTGCCTGTAGAAATTTGTGCATGATTCCAAGGGGGTCTGTGCAAGTCTTGAATATTACGAAGAGAAAAATAATAATAACTGACTCCACAATGAAATTGTGTTAGCGACATCCTGTGAATTCATTATCGAATAACCGAAAGGACCCATCGCATACGAAATTGAAATGAGCCGGACCCACCGGCAAAAGTTCATCTCTCGAAAGGACCACGGAAATATGAGCGTTAAATTTATCAAGGAAACCGATTTCAATGACTTCGTGGGCAAGATGATGGAAGCCCGCACTGTCGTCGGTCCTGTAGCTAAGAAAACAAAATTTGTTTTCGGTGAACTGGAATCAGTTGACCAGCTCAGGCTCGACTACGATGTGACCATCCTCCCTCCCAAAAAGCTGTTCTTCCCTCCACGCCAGGATCTGCTGAAGTTCCACGGCCAGAAGGGAACCTCCTGCATCTGTCCCCAGCCCAAGGTGCTCTTTGGTGTCCATTATTACGACATCAAGGCCATTGACCAGACCGACTTTCTCTTCAACGAGAACAATGCCGATCAGAACTATCTGGCCAACCGGGAAGCCACCACGATTATCGGGACCACCATCCAGAACGTGAGCCCCCGCGCATTCTTCGGCAGTGTAGGAAAGAACGTGAACCCCAAAGGTCACGACGGCTTCCTTACCAGAATAAATGGCGGCTGGGTCTTCGAGACCCTCACCTCCAAAGGCCGTGATCTTCTTGATTTCGGAAAGTTTATCGACGCTGACGACGCCCAGAAGGCCGAAGCCGCCAAGGTGAACACCGAAGAGAAGACCAAGTCCCCCGAGAAAATCAAAGCCGAAGGCGACGTCGTCGCTCAGAAGGTACGCAAATCCTTCTCTGAAGACGAACTGTGGGAAGAATTTGCCAAGGATTGCTTCAGTTGCGGGAGCTGCAACATCGTCTGCCCCACCTGCTACTGCTTCGACGTTCAGGACAACTGGAACGTGGATCAGCACAGCGGTGCGAGGACCAGATCCTGGGACGGCTGCCTCAAAGCAGATTTCGCCGAGTGTTCCCTGGGACAGGGCGCCTGCGAGAACTTCCGTGAGACGAAGGGTTCGCGCTTCCGTCACAGAATCATGAGAAAGGCTGTCTATTCCAATGAAAAACTTGGTGGACCCGCCTGCGTGGGATGTGGACGCTGCAGTCTTTCCTGCACCGCCGACATCGCTGATCCGGTAAACGTTATTAACAGGATTGTGGAGGGATAATATGGCCTGCGGAACATGTAACTGCAATTCTCCTGAGATTGAAAATCTGTTCATGCCCAAAGAGGCACTCATTACGGAAACCAAATGGATGACCAAGGACACCAAGCACTTCGTGCTCAAGTGGGCCGACGGGAGCAAGGTCTCCCATCAGCCGGGTCAAATCGTTGAGGCTTCCCTCTTTGGTTTTGGCGAGATCCCCCTGGGCTTCGCCACTTCCCCCACCCAGGAGAACAGCTTCGAGCTGGTCATCCGTCAGGTGGGCCGTGTTTCCACTGCGCTCTGCAAACTGGAAGCCGGAGACACCATGCTCATCCGCGCGCCTCTTGGAAAAGGGTTCCCCCTCGATGAGCTCCGTGGCGAGAAGGTCATGATCATCGCCGGTGGTCTGGGCATCGTCCCCACCCGTTCGCTGATCAACTACATTACCGATCGTCGCGACGAGTTCAAGAGCTTCACCCTCTTCTATGGCGCCCGCAATCCTTCAGAGCTTCTCTTCAAGGAAGACCTGGTGAAATGGCGCAGCAGCAAAGACGTTCACTATTTCGAGACCGTCGACGGCTGCTGTGAAGAAGACAACTGGAAAGGGAACACCGGTGTTATCACCACCCTCTTCAAACAAGCTGAAGTAACCCCCGACACCAAAGTCATCATCTGCGGTCCTCCCATTATGTACCGCTTTGTCATGATGGAACTTTACAAGTGCAACGTGCCCCACGAGAACGTGTACGTGGATCTCGAGCGCAGAATGAAGTGTGGCGTGGGTAAATGCGGCCATTGCCAGATCAACGACAAGTACGTCTGCATTGATGGCCCCGTCTTCAAATACTCCGAACTCGACAGCAAAGAGGAGGCATTATAATGGCAGTACGTGTGGCATATTTTGATTTCACTTGTTGCGAAGGTTGCCAGATCGAAATGACAAATTTCGGTGATGCCGCCTTTTTGGAACTCTTAAATCATGTAGAAGTAGTGGAATTCCGGGAAGCAATGTCCGAGAAGACCACGGAACCCATCGACATCGCCTTCATCGAGGGCAGCTTCTCCAGAGAGAGTGATCGCAAGCGCCTCGAAGAGATCCGTGAACGGGCCAGTATTGTCATCGCCTACGGTGCCTGCGCCGCGACCGGCGGTATCAACGCGCTGAAGAATCACCAGGGCGATTATAAAAAGGCTGTGTACGGAAAAGACTCTGAGATGCCCCACCTGGACAGCATGTGCGCCAGGGGTGTTGACGCCGCGATCAAGGTCGATTACAAGATTCACGGCTGTCCCATGGACAAAAATGAATTTGTGCGCGTGGTCTCCCACCTGCTCCACGGCAAAGAGCCTGTTATTCCTGATTACCCGGTCTGCGTCGAGTGCAAGCAAAATGAGACCGTGTGCAGGTATCAACTGGGTGATCACTGCCTTGGCCAGGTGGCTCGCGCCGGTTGTGGTGCCCCTTGTCCCGCAGATGGTATTCCCTGTGAGGCCTGTCGCGGGTTTGTGAGTAATCCCAACGAGGAAGCCCTGGAAAAAGTTCTCATCGAGAACGGTGGTCTTTCCGCTGAGAGAGCCAAGTACAAATCCCGAATGTTTGCGGCTAACCACCGTTCTGACGCCGTGAAGGAGTAGTGGAAGATGAAGAAAGATTATAACATTAATGTTCATCATGTTACCCGCGTTGAGGGTCACGGAAATATCGTCGTAAATGTGAAGGATGGAACCATCGAGAAATGCCAGTGGCAGGTTCCCGAGGCTCCCCGCTTCTTCGAATCCATGGTGCGTGGCCGTCACTTCAGTGAAGTCGCCCGCATCACCAGCCGCATCTGCGGTATCTGCTCCGTGGGCCACACCCTCGCCTCCATCAGAGCTTCTGAAGATGCGCTGGGAATCACCATCACCGAGCAGGTTCGCAAGCTGCGCAAGATCCTCAAGCACGCAG
>JAHJLU010000511.1 GCA_018821745.1 Myxococcota bacterium
GGCGGTGACTTTTACCTCTGCCTCGGATTTCGCCTGCAGATAGTAGAAAACCATGACATCGACACCGAGGGTCTTCACCGCAGTGACAATATTGGCGCCCGGATTTGCATGGCCCAACTCCAGCTTGGCCGGCAGCAGATATTTCAGGGGAGAGTTGAGCATGGGCTCCAGGGTGATCTTGGTGGTCATGGGGCCCTTTGAAGGATCAAACATCACCCGCTTGATGGCGGGCTTGTATCCTGCGTGAGTCGCCATGATCAGCACTTCGCCAGAGCTGACCTTTTTTGTGAGGGGAGCCGGCCCCTTGTCACTGAATTTGTAGTAGATGCGGGCACCGGGGGGGTCCGTGGTGATGGTCAGTTTGCCCTTTCCCTTGGCGAAATAAGGTTCCGCGACGGAGGTCCACAGATCTCTCATGTCTTTGGGCCACTTCTCGGCCTTATCACCAAAGCGGAACGCGAGGTAGCGCAGGATGTACAGCTTGGCAGTCTCTTTATCCCCAAGATAAAAAGAATATTTTGCCATCCGTTTAAAGAGTCCCCGGTATTTTTTCTTGTTGCCGGGGAACGGTTTGGAGACGGTGAGGGTGTACATGTGCTTCTCGAGGAGCGCCAGGGCGGTCTTGTACTTGGCAAAACCCTCTTCAAGCTTGCCATCTTTCCCAAGATCTGTCCCCTCATCGTAGATTTTGTAAGCCTTATCAAGCTCCTCGGTGTTGTCGGCGGGAAGCTCCAGCGTAATGGGTTTCCATTGGATTTTCGTGCTGTAGGCCGTGGCCCCGCTCAACTGGTCCTTGAATTTCAGGATTTTGGAGGTGATATTGCCCTGGTAGTAAAAGAAACCGGCCGCGCGTGGGGCGGTTCCTTGGGCGAACGCGGTCCCGGGGATCCAGATAAGTCCGAACAGAAAGAAGAAGAGAGTAGATATTTGTTTCATGGCACTTTCCATTGAATGGCCTCCATCTGGGTGCATAGGGGCCAGCAACCTTGCATGTGCAGTTAAGAATGAGAATTGTAGTGGATTGTTGCTCCGATGTCAAAGGGGCTCTCTTTTGCTTTGGTCAGATACCACTAAAAAATGATTTTCACCCTTATCGTTCAGCACATAACCTTCAACATATAGCACGAAGCAGGGGTTCTGTGTTATAAACTTTCCATGGAAGTCCAAAACGATGTGACCATAGTTAGTGATCTCCATCTCGGGTCGGGGTTCAACGCCGAGAAGGGCGAGTATGCCCGGATGGAGGAGTTTTTCTATGACTACGAGTTCTCTCTCTTCATAGATAAAATTATTATGGAGGCGGAACAGAGGGCCCGGCCCCACACGCTGATCCTGAACGGTGACATCTTCGATTTTCTTTCGGTAAATGAAGTGCCTTCGGAGGCTGAGGCGGAACAGCTCGGGATTACCCTCACCGCGGGAGAAAAAAAATACGGTCTCGGCAGCTCTGAGACCCGGGCGGTGTGGAAGGTGAGGAAGATCCTTGGCGGGCATCCTGTTTTTCTGCAATCTCTTGCCCGGTTTCTGTTGAGGGGCCACGAGATCATCTATATTCGAGGAAACCACGACCTTGATCTCTACTGGAAGGGCGTCCGCAGCACGATCCAGCAGAGCTTCAGGGCTGTGCTGATCGAGCTCGGGAGCTCCGATGGCCAGGAAGTTGAACGGCTGGTGTTTCGTCCCTGGTTTCATCTCATTGAAAACGAAATTTACGTGGAGCATGGTCACCAGTATGATGAAACAAATGCAATCACCGCGAACCTGAATCCGCTTCTCCCGGAGGGCTCCTATGGATCCAGGGAGCGGCTGCTGGATTATCCCATAGGGTCGTTGTTTGCGCGGTTTGTATATGCCCCCATCCGCTCCGTAGACCCCTACCGCATTCATGTCATCTCTTTTACGCAGTACCTGAGCGTCATCCGTGGCTTCAACATCTGGCAGTTCATCCGGACCGTACACCTCAATTTTCCCTTCTTTGTCCGGAGCGTGAGGAACTCCATCAGTTACTCTGCCGAGGGGCTGAAAAATGTCATGGAGAAGCACGAGCAGCGGATGCACAGATATTCCAGCGCCAGCCGGATTTCCATAAAAACACTCCGGAGGATTGACCGGCTTCGGGAGCGGCCCCTGGGACACTCCATGCACAATATTTTTCTGGAGACCTTCAAGCCTATTCTCAAGAAAATGATTTGGGTCGGGGTGCTCTCCATCCTCTCCATTTACGGGTGGATCTTCATCTTCACCGCGCTCTCCTCCGTCCTGAGCCACTCTGTTTTTGGAAGAGCCTCTGTCATCTCTGTGCTGGCGGTTCTCACGGTGATGGGACTCTTTGCGCTCCTCACCAAGGTGGGGAAGGCACTGGAGGGATATCAGGATCCCCTGGTGGAAAAGAGCTACATCAAGGCATGCAAGATTGCCAAAATTATGAACGTGAAGCACGTGGTCATGGGCCACACCCATGTCATCCACCAGCGAACCATCAAGGGGAGGGGCAAGTACCTCAACACGGGGACATGGATTCTCTTCCCCGGTCCCTGGGACAATCTCCAGGCCCAGGCGCGCCAGTTTACCTTCGCCACCTATCGGGATGGTGTTCTCTCACTCAAAAAGTGGAACCCCTCTCTGCGGGAGTTTGTTCCACCCATGGTCCTTTCCGACGAGGCCCCTGGAACTCTTGTTACCACTGAAAAAACAATACGGTAACATTGCTTTTCAAGAAAATATCACCAAATTTTCCAGGGCTGCCATTGACAATTGTCGGGGTGTGATTATCTATTCTGCGTTCATTCAGGACACTGACCGCCCCACGGTTCAAATACGATGGACGAACCAAAAGGGCTGAAATGATATTAACTTCTGGAGGCATCTATGAAAATCCATCCTTTTGAAGAGAGAATTGTTATTGAAGTACAGGAAACCGGCGAGAAAAAAGTTGGTGGACTGATCATTCCCGACACGGCCAAGGAAAAACCCCAGGCCGGTGTTGTGGTCTCCGTCGGAACCGGCGAGGAGATCCAGAAGATGGTCAAAGAAGGTGACTTGGTCATCTTCAACAAGTATTCGGGCAATGAATTCCACATCGAAGGCAAAGATTATATTATCCTCGCCAAAGATGACGTTCTGGCCAAGCTCTCCTAGTCCACCCTTCTTTTTTCCATTCCTTTTCTGAAACCCGAGGGGCAAAAGAACATATTCTTTCGAGAATAAACGGATACTGTTGGGGGAATTGGCTGCTATAGATGGGAAATAAACAGGGTCGCAATTCCCAAAAACGCCAGGAATCCCAGGGAATCGGTGACGGCCGTCACCAGCACACCGCCTCCCATGGCCGGGTCCTGTCCCATTGCCTTGAGCAGCAGGGGGACACCCGAGCCCACCAGACCGGCTATGGTCATGTTGATGAGCATGGAGGAGGCGATAATAAGCCCAAGGGCTGGATTGCCGCGCCATCCGAAGGCGATGAGACCCGTAACAGTCCCTATTATCAAGCCAATGAGGAGGGCCACCATAATCTGGCGACCTACGGAACGGATCGCCTCGGTGCGGTCGAGATCTCCCAGCGCCAGCGCCCTGATAGTCACGGCCA
>JAHJLU010000512.1 GCA_018821745.1 Myxococcota bacterium
AGTATCTCTTTTTCTTCTATTTCTTTGATATCTTTTGTTGCCTGGACAATATCGTCCACATTTTCGGACTTGGTCTTCACAATCTCCAGGAGGTGGGTGATCCGGGACAACCGCTGGGGTGCGGGACGCGGCTTCCTGCCTGCCTCGTCCAGCAGGTCGGCGCCGGGAAGACCATTTTTTTTGTTTTCATTCTCGTTCATGTGCTCACTCTTAAAAAAGTCAGAACAATTTTGTTCCGCTTCTTCCAGTTAACAGAACATATACTAGCAACGGCGGGGGGAATGGCACAATACTTTTTTGAAAAACACACCCCAAGGGAACATTTTTACTGACGCACCCTATGGCCATGGTGCACGCCGAGGCTTTCAGCTTTATGCCGGGCTGACAAAATCGAGGATGGTCCGGGCGTCTCCCGTGAGGGTGACGGTCCGTAAGCGCTGCTGGATCTGATAATCATACATGGGATCGTAGTAATCGGTCAGGAGCGGCCGGATCCACTGCGCGTGGACCGCCGTGTCCCCCGTGGCCTTCTGGTGGGCGACCGCGTTTTGGATGAGGGAGAGGATGCGATCGTGCCCTACCCCCCCGAGACGTTTATGGATTCGCGTGAGGCTCTCGGCCATGGAGGCCATCCAGCGGTCAATCCCCTCCACAGGGTCGGCGGCAAAGCAGTACTCCTTTTGATCCACATGGACGTACTCGTCGAGGATGTTCTGGACGCGCTCCTCAAGGGGCGTCTCCAGGATCACCAGCGGGCCATTGTAGAGATGGCTCCGGACGGGGGGCGTCACATAACACTGGCCAATATGGTTCCCCTCATCCTCGAGGATGAGGCGCTCATGGCCAGCCGCTTCGTGATGGATCAGGGCATAGGCCAGCGCGTGCTCAAAGTTGATTTGGGTGGGCTGCTCGCTGATACGTCGCCCGAAGCTGGAGCCCCGGTGGTTGGCCAGCGCTTCCAAATCAATAAAATTCGGTAAATCTTTAAGGATTTTGGTCTTCCCGCTGCCGGTCCGGCCGCCCACGATCACGGGAGAGAGCGCGGGGCGCTCCTTCGTGAGCTCGCCCGAGAGATAGGCCCGAAAGGCCTTGTAGCCACCCTCAAGACGGTCAATCTCTTTGCCACAGGCTTGTGTGAGCCACTCCTGGCTCACCCTAGAACGCATCCCCCCCCGAAAGCAATAGATAACAGCCCGGGGGTTTTCCTGATAAAACGCCGCCCAGTCAGCTATACGCCCATCCTTGATCGCACCGCTCACCAGAGAATACCCAAGCTCCACGGCGGCGTCGTGCCCCTGCCGTTTGTAGGCTGTCCCCACCAGATGCCGCTCACGATCATCCATGAGGGGAAGATTGACCGCACCGGGGAACGCCCCCTTGAGAAACTCAACGGGCGCCCTCACATCGATCATTGGCAGCCGCTTGAGGACGATGGCCCGATAGTCACTGGTGAGAGGCAGGGTCGCCATTTTCAAACCACCGTTACCAAAGGTTCCTGCCGATCCGTCGTGAACCCAATCGCGGACAGCGAGAGCCCCGCGTCCGTGGCGATCTTCAGGAATTTCTCTTCCCCGCCCTTTTGGACAAAGCACAGGAGCCCGCCCGAGGTCTGGGAATCACAGAGAATATGCCGCACCGACTCGGGCATGGGGCCGATTTTGTGCCCGTAGCTGGCAAAATTGTTTCTTGTCCCGCCTGCGATACACCCCATCTCCAGATATTTTTCCACGTTGGGAAGCAGGGGCACCGAGGCGAAGTTGACCGTGGCGGAGATGTTACTGCCCTCGCAGACCTCCGTGAGGTGCCCCAGCAGCCCAAAGCCCGTCACGTCGGTGATGGCCACCACTTCCTCCATGGAGGCAAGGGCCGCCCCTATGGTGTTGAGGGCGCACATGGCCTCAATGGCGGGCGTGATGTGACCCGGCTCGATCACTTTTCGCTTCTGGGCGGTGGTCAGGATGCCTATCCCCAGGGGTTTGGTCAGAAAAATTGAGCACCCCGCCCGGGCGCTGGAGTTCCGCTTGAGGTAGCGATTCTCCACGAGGCCCGTCACCGCGAGGCCGAAAATTGGCTCGGGGGAGTCAATGGAGTGGCCGCCGGCCAGGGGAATCCCCGCCTCGTCACAGGCCGATTTCCCTCCCATCACAACCTGCCGGGCGACGCTGGCGTCGAGCTTCGACACGGGCCATCCCAGGATGGAGATGGCCATGAGCGGGTGCCCTCCCATGGCGTAAACATCGCTCAGGGCATTGGTGGCGGCGATACGCCCGAAGGTAAACGGGTCGTCCACGATGGGCATGAAGAAATCCGTGGTGCTGAGCACCGAGGTGCCGTTCCCCAGATCGTAGGCCGCCGCGTCATCGTTGGAGGAGTTGCCCACCAGGAGCCGCGGATCGTTCATGCCGTCACGGCACTGCTCCAAAATGGTGTCGAGGAGAGCCGGGTTGATTTTACACCCGCACCCGGCGCCATGGCTGAATTCTGTCAGTTTAATTGCTTGCATG
>JAHJLU010000513.1 GCA_018821745.1 Myxococcota bacterium
CAACCTCCTGTTGTAATAAACCATGGGGGAGGCACAGCGCAACCGACCATGGGGCAGCTACCCCCCACAATGAAGTCCATGGCAACCAGCGCAGTGATCAAGCCACCCGAGTTCGCCATAGCCTTTTCATCGGTCCACAAGGGCCTCTCCCTGGTGATCAAGCGCAAAGGCCACCCGACTCTTACTGTCACTGCTCCATATATTTTTCGAGCCCCGGCGGGCACTTCGCTGACGTTGACATACCGGCTCAAGGGCTACACCACGGTTAAAAAGAAGATCGTGGTCGACAAAGACCTCACAGAAACTATTACGCTGAAAAAAATTCCCAGGTCCCCGGGCATGAAGCCAGGAAAGACCGAGCCCAAAGAGCTGGGCGATGGCCTGTTTTAATGCGCCGGGCATCCAACGGGGGAGATCAATGAAATTCCTGACCTGTGTTCTGTTCACTCTCTGCATGACGCCATCGCCAGCCGTGCATGCAAGAAAACCCCTCTCCCAAAAGCAGAAACTGGAAAACCAACAGTTTGCCGCCCACGAGAAACTGGGCACCACCTATTACGGGCAAAAAAAATACAAGCAGGCGCTGGAGAGTTTTCTCAAGGCCATCGCCATTCGCAAAAAGCCCGGGCTCTATTTCAATATCGCCCAGTGCTACCGCTTCACCGACCAGCCAGAGGAGGCTCTCCGCTATTACCAGCTCTTTTATGCTGCCATCGACGGAATCCACCGCCTCTCAAGAAGGCAGAAGAAGCGGTATAAAAAAGAGGTCAGCATGCGCATTGTTGATATGGCGGGCCTTGTGGTTAAACTGAAGGCAAAAAGAGCGCTGGAGGCGCGGCGAATAAAAGAGGCCAACGAGAGGCGACAGGCCTTGTTGCTCAAGCAGGCCCGGGAAAAGCGAGAGCAGGAAATTCGCCGCCATCAGGAGATTCTCAGAAAGGAACGGCAGCGGAAAGCAGCAGAGGAGGCCCGCCTCAAAGAGTTGATACGCTTGCGTGAGATCCGGCTCAGAGCGCTCATGGAACAGCGGGTGAAGACCCGCTCCATCACCAACAAGTGGTGGTTCTGGACCGGAGTCGGGGTGACCGCCCTCTTCGCGGTGGGGACCACCATCTACGGGGTAAAGGCCATGAGCGCCGCCGACAGGTGGGAGAAGACCTGGGAGCCCGATGAGCGGGAGAACGTAAAAAATTATCGGAACATTGCAGATATCTCCCTGGGACTGGCCATTGCGACAGGGCTCTCCACCGTGCTCTATACCATGTACCACAGGCTCCGGAACCCTCCCCTCACTGTCTCTATTTCGGGAACACCGGTGGTCGTTACGCCCGCCATTTCCCAAAACACTCTGGGCCTCTCCCTGACCTGGACCTATTGATAGGTGACCATAATGAAATCGCTGCACATGATTTTACTGGCAATCATCCTCTCGGGATGCAACCTGGTGGTGGAGCTCAAGGATCCGCCCGTCGACTGCGGCGATGGGTTTGTCCACGGCGATGAGGTGTGTGATGGCGACCAGCTTCGTGGGCAGACCTGCCTCAGTTTGGGATATTCCGGCGGAGACCTCTCCTGCAATGACAATTGCACCCTCAATACTATGGAGTGTCTGGCTCCCCTCACATGTGGAAACGGGACAATTGAAGTCCCTGAAACCTGCGACGGAAGCGACCTGGCTGGGTCCTGCGAAGATCTTGGATACTATGGAGGCACCCTCCTGTGCGACACCAACTGCCGGCACGACACATCAAACTGTGAAATCCACGGTCGGTGCGGCGATGGGGTCAGTCAGAGTGAGGAGTCCTGTGACGGCGACGACCTGGAGGGCGAGACCTGCGAGACACTTGGGTTTTATGGGGGTCAGCTGGCCTGTGCCGCCACCTGCACCTTCGACCTGACCGACTGTGAGACCAGCGGTCGCTGTGGAGATGGCACCATCCAACAGTCCGAAGAATGCGATGGCAGCGACTTCGGGTCCACTTCCTGCGAGAGCCTGGGATTTCCCGGTGGCCTGCTCGCATGCAGTGATGACTGTACAATCACGACAGCCGGGTGTTTTACACCCCTGACCTGCGGAGATTCCACCATCCAGGCACCGGAGCAATGTGACGGTTCGGATCTTGCCGGCGAGACCTGTATCACCAGGGGGTTCTACGGCGGCACCCTCCTCTGCGGTGACAACTGCGCCTTTGATCTTTCCAATTGTGCCCTCACGGGCCGCTGTGGCGATAACCTCCGTCAGGATACACACGAAGATTGTGACGGCAGCGACCTGGGCGGCAGCGACTGTGAGAGTCTCGGATACTACGGAGGGACCCTCTCCTGCCTGGGTGATTGCACCTATGACCTGACCCAGTGCACGGCCAACGGCTGGTGCGGCGACGGGGAGATCCAGGCGGGGGGCGTTGAGGTGTGCGATTCAACGGAGCTATCGGGCATGACCTGCAGTGATTTCGGATACTATGGGGGCGACCTCCTGTGTGACAGCACCTGCCAATACGATCTCACGCAGTGCGTCCTCGAGGGAAAATGCGGGGATGGCATCGCCCAGACCGCATACGTCGAGAGCTGTGACGGCACAGATTTCGCGGGTGTTACCTGTGAAGGCCTCTCCTATTACGGTGGTCAACCGACCTGCGACGCCAGCTGCCAGCTTGATCTGAGCGACTGTGTGGCCTCTGGCAGCTGCGGTGACGGCCTTATCCAGACAGCGGCGCTGGAGACATGTGACGGAACAGAGCTGGGGGGTGAGTCCTGTGGGAACCTCGGTTATTATGGTGGAACGCTGGGTTGTGACAGCAGCTGTCACCTGGATTTGACGTCGTGCGAGGCCGCAGGTCAATGTGGCGACAACCTCATCAATGGCACGGAGACCTGTGACGGGACGGATCTGGACGGACAAACCTGCCAGACCATGGGATACTATGGCGGGACCCTTGGATGCGATGCCTTCTGCACACTGGACCTCACCGACTGCATTGGCGAAGGGCGCTGCGGTGACGGCATCATCCAGAGCGACTACGCGGAGACCTGTGACGGCACAAACCTCGGCGGCAACAACTGTGCCCTCCTGGGATTTTGGGACGGGACGCTCACCTGTGACGCCACCTGCCAGTTTGTAACCACGGGCTGCAATTAACAAGCGGCTGCCCGGGAGGTTGAAATGCTGAGAGTCAGATGCATCTTTTGTCTGCTTGCCTTATTGGCCGCAGCCTCCTGTGATGATGATCCAAAAGAAACATATCGCCAGGAGATTTGCAGCAACCTCATGGATGACAACGGCGATGGCCTGGTGGACTGTGAGGATCCCCAGTGCGCGACCCTGCCGGAGTGTCAGCCTGCCGAAGTCCTGTGCGGCAATAACCTCGATGATGATGGTGATGGACTGGTGGACTGCGAGGATCCCGACTGCGACGAAGCGGCGGACTGCGTGATATCCGGCGAAATATGTGAGAACGGAATAGATGACGACAAAGACGGCAGCATCGACTGTGACGATGAGGACTGCATGGAGTCACAATATTGCCTGCTCCTGAGCTGTTCTCGCCTCACCCTCTTCCCTGAGAGCCAAAATTTTTGCGACACTGGTGAAAAGTGCATGATCGACGAGACATTTGCAGCTACCTGCGTGGTCATTCCTGCCACGGAGCTGGAATTCTATGATCCCTGCACCACTACACCGGAGTGTCCCCGGGGCTCCCTCTGCCGCAGCGACGGTGACAATCCTGCCTCCTGCCTTCCTCTGTGCCGCTATGATGACCCCCTCTACAGAGAATGTCCCGGGAGTGGCACCTGCAGCGTCGCCCTCCAGGGAACCGACCTCCACCTGTGCATCTTGTAGCTCCCTCTCCCTGGCGCGCTCCACAATTTTTAAAAAAATAGAGACTATTTTTGCAACTGGCGCAACACCCCGTTGTCCTGAATACTGTGTCACGAAAATGCATTTGCCCATAACACGGTGTGTCCCATGGCCGGGGATATTCGCTGACGACCCCTGAAATACCGACGTCGGGCCCCTTATTTCGCCACTGACGGAATAGAAATTGTGCTGCGACGGTATGAAACCTAGACTGATTGTAAGGAGTGACTCTCAACTCCTGAAAACGCGAGGTTGTGATGATTGAAATTACCGAGTCTATTGTTATCGAAGCGCCGTGTAACTTAGCCTGGCAGACCCTGACGGATTTCGGGGCCTACCACCTGTGGAACAGCTTCCTCATCCCGCAGAGCGGTCGATTCCGAAATGGCGAAGTAATGGAAATGAAGGTCAGACCCCCTTTTGAGCCCTATCAGGTCATCGAACCCCAGTTCGCAAATATTGCCGAAGGGAAAAGTTTTTCCATGGGAGGATCACGACTGCTCTGGGGTTCCCTCTCCGGTGAACTGACCATCTCCCTGGAGCCCCTTGAGCTTGAGTCCGTGCGCCTGACCCAGCGGCTTGTGGCCAACGGATTCATGGCCCAGTACTACGTGAACAGACTGATGAAGACGTGGAAATTCGGGCTCTCCATCATGAACAGCGAGTGCAAGCTGCGCAGCGAGACCCTCTTTGACGAGGCGCTCATGCGCGCTTCTTACGACACCCTCCCCAGCATTTTCCGGCCCACCCTGACCTCCCTCACTCCCTCCACCCAGAGTCTCTGATCAAACTCCCCCGCAGGCGTCGAAATGCCAATTTCATTTGTAGTCGCTGTCGCTGGGGCTGGACGAACCGATCCAGATAAACAGAGGAATACAGAGTGCAATTGACACCAACGTGTACACCAGCATTGTTTTCCCCCAGTTGTATTGTTCCACTTCAGTTTTCTGGATAGTGTTGAGAGGGAAGGCGACGCTGCCACGGTTGCCACCGGCAATGACCAGCGTATCTCCATCAAGCCGTGAGATTGTCGGGTGCGCGAAGACGTACTTGCCCTGATGGGTGGTAATGGTCACCGGAGTTTTCCCTTTGATCTCAACAG
>JAHJLU010000514.1 GCA_018821745.1 Myxococcota bacterium
CCCTGCCCCGAGTGTAAAAACGAGACGACCCTCTCCGATGATGCCGCCGGGCTCTCCTGCACCGCCTGTGCATGGCAGGGGAGCGTGCAGAAAGCCCCCCCGTGGCTCAGTCAGATTTCAGACAGTGTGGCGGGCTTCATTTCTGAGGCACCCCTCCCCGGGGAGAAGCAGCGCAAGAAAGTGGTCTCCACCTTCAAGTGTGTTAACTGCGCTGCCTCCATTACCATTGACGGCAGTGATCGCACGGTTGAGTGTGCATTCTGCGCTACTACCAACATTCTGCCGGACCACATATGGAGTGTGTTTCATCCCCCCTCCGTGAAAAAGCGATGGTGGATTGTGTCCCGACTCACCATGGATCCCCGGCGGGACCTGAGGCCGCTCCCCCAAAAGCCGCTGTTTAAAGAGTTTCATGATAAGACACTGAAAACAGTGATGGTTTCACTATTTATCTTGCTCACGGTGGCCAATGTTATTCCCATCATGCTGGGTATGTTCATTTTTCACAAGACCGGCTGCTCATTTATGGAAATGGTGCTCATGATTTTTAGCCTTATTTTCTTCATCAGTGCTGCCTTTGCTCTTCGTACCCGATACCTGGGGGTTAAAGAGTGGAAGGCCAAGGAGATGGAGCGCCAGAAAATCGCCGATGATTACAATGAAAGCCTCGTACTGTATCTTCCGGAGAATGAGGTGGAGGCTAAGGTGATAAGTATATCCGGAGATGTGGTGTCGGTGGTCATCCGCGATCCGGACAATCCCCTAAAACCCCTTGCCAGCGGAAAGGTTTCGCTGTTTGATTTGCGACAAAGTGCGATGCAGGAGGAGGAGAGGAGGGTGCCAATCGGGACTCTCCTTAGAGCATGGTACGATAGGAAGCGGGGTGTGGGATTTGCCAGCACCACAATTTCCGTTCTCCGGCAAGTGGGTCACAAGGGGCTCGCGGCGCGCACAAAGGAAGACCTCCCCGCTGTGAATCCTCCCACGGCGGAGCTGCCTGCGGCGACGGTGCCCATGATCTTCATGGTGGTATTGGGGATGCTCTTTGTCCTCGCCACGCTGAATGTATTGCGGTAAGCGACACGCCATTCATGCTGCAAATCGGGGAAACTTCTCTGGCTGCGGGAGAGCAGGAGAAAATGGTATTTTTGTGAGGACCCATGCTATACTGTTTCCATGAAGAGAGGTGAAACAATGTCTAATTCACGATTAATTATGGCGTTTTTAGTTTTTTTCGGTTTGGCGGCTTTTGCGTGTTCACCTGGCGGCAGTGAGGGGAACAATGACGCGGGCACCGACACCCTCAATAATCAGAACGATGGTGGTCCCGATGGTGATGATGTGGATACTGACGGGGACGGGGTCCCCGATTCCCTTGACGCCTGCCCCAACGACATCAACCAGTGGACCGACGCCGACGGCGACGGCGTGTGTGATGAGATAGACGACGCCTGTCCCGGAGACATCACCGGGTGGACCGACGCCGATGGGGACGGTCACTGTGACGAAGCTGATGACGCCTGCCCCGATGATATCAACCAGTGGACCGATGCCGATGGCGACGGGGTGTGTGACGAGGTTGACGATGACTGCCCCACGGACATTAACGGCTGGGTGGATTCCAACGGTGACGGTCACTGTGACGGTAATGATGATGCCGATGGCGACGGCGTGCGGAACGCAGAGGAGGAGTCCTACGGGGCTGACTGTGTCATCTCCAATCCCTACAAGTCCGACACAGATGGTGATGGTATCCTTGATGGCAACGACCCCTATCCGCGGGATCCCTTTCCCGAATATATTCTGCACCGTAATGATCTGGGGACCATTGATCTCATGCTCTCCAATCGTGACGGGACCTTCCAGGCCCCCGTGGAGATCGCCGCTCCCCATGGCTGTACTGTCGATGCTACCCATAACTGTCCGGTCAACACCAACTACCGGTATGTTGCCTTCTATGTGAGTGATTTTGACAACAACGGCTCAGTAGACTTCCTGGCGGTGGGGGATTCCGACACGGCGAATGCCTCCAATCCATTGGATTTGTGGTATTTTTATCGCTCGAACGATATAACCACCGGGGCCTCGACCGTTTTCACCCAGCGACTGGTGGACAGTAGCCTCGATGTGAGCCTGGGGAGTCTCATAGCTGACATCAATAATGACAACCGCATCGATCTTGTTCACCTGTCTGTGGTGAAACCCGCCAATATCACCGAAGCCTATTTTTATTCCTTCGAGAACACGGGGACGGTTCTTACTGCCACCTGCGCCTACACCACCGACCCTTTGAACCCTGGGGGCTGCCTGTTCATCCGGCGACTGGCCGCGACGATCACATCCCTGGTCTTTGATCAATGGAACGTGGGGCTCGCGCGGGATGCGGTGGATATTGACGGCGACGGTTTCAGGGACCTGGCCATATATACCATGGCCAACGGGGGTGATGTCGCCATGCCGGTGTATGTCCTGAACGGTTTTGGAGACGGGACTTTCAATGTCCCGACCACGGCCTATTTCAGCCATAACTCCGGCTCCTGTGGGAGCTCCCCTGCCAACTCCATTCTCTTTGCAGATTTCAACGATGACGGGGTCGGAGACATTATCATGGGCTTCGATGATGACGGGGATCCCGGTTCTGCCTGGTTCTACCCCGGGCAGGTGAACTCGGGTGTCTTCAGTTTCAACTTCAGTGGCTGCTTTGAGGCTATCGACATCAACCCGGGCAACGAAAACGGCAGCGACCAACCAGGTGTTTCAGGGTCCGCACGTAACTTTGACTTCAACTTCGACGGATACCAGGATGTCATTCTCGGGTGGAACTACTCCAGTGCATGGGCGGCTCCTTCCGAGACCCTCCTCTATCTTGGTAATGGAGACGGGACGTTCCAGCCTGCCATAACTGTCAGGGATTTCCCCACCACCACCTATGGCGCCAGCTTTGCCACCCCCCAGCGACTGTGCACATGGTTCCCCATTCACTGATTTGATTATTGTATCCTGCGCAGGAGGGTACCACCTGCACTCATGGTAAATGACGGGAGCAAATAAAGCACAGGGGATGTGAAGTGAAGCCAGTATATGGGCTAGTCCGCGGAGTTGATAATGTTGAGGTCGAGACCACCGGGATAGAAGTAGGAGGTGTAGGGGGCAAACCCATAAACCATGATCCCGAAGGGCTGATCTGAAGTAATGGTGTGGGTGTACGGAGAAGCACTGATGTTTCGCCGGTAGACACCGTGGTAGGAGGAACCGATGGCCAGGCTGAAGTTACTCTCGTTGATGGGGACACCATCGAAATAAATGACAGGGCTGTTGGTCTGGGAAACGGGCTTCACAATGTTTACGTAGTTCAGGGTCATGGAGGAGGGGACCGTAAATGAGTAGGACTTACGGAATTGCTCCATGGGGACCAGCATGGCCATGGCAGGGTCACCGCTGGTGAGCCCGAAATAGTCCTGGCTCAAGATGAACTGGATGACCGAAATGGGCTTATCAGAGGAGATGGTGAAGTCAATACCCGAGGTGACCTCCACATATTCACCC
>JAHJLU010000515.1 GCA_018821745.1 Myxococcota bacterium
CCCGCCTCTACACGCTGGAAATAACCAGCGTCTACACGGTTGAAGGGACCACATACACCCAGGTGTCCCACATGCGCTTCGCACAGACCTGGCGCTGTCCACTCCCGGGAACGCCTTTGTATGAGCGGATCCTGCGCTGGGGCTCCTCGTGGATCGATGACACACTGGACGATCAGTCCGAGGCATCGGAGAACGTGCTGGCCGAGACGCTCCTCTTTGGCATGTACAACCTGGAACCCCTTGGCTACCGATACGGGCCCTTCCCACGCCCCTCCGACTTTGTGGATCGGGCCGAGGTCTTTTTGGACTTTCCCCAGATGGCCTGTGGTGAATTCAGGGGCTTCTACATGGCCCTGGTTGAGTCCCAGGGTATCGACGCCAACTGGCTCTGGTTCTGGTACAATTATCCCAGCTCCACCGCCCCCTCCATGTACGAGACCCGCTTCATCGCTGCTCTGGGCACCGACGAGATGTACTGGCGCTATCAGGATCACATCGTTGTGGAGGTCAACGGGAAGGTGTACGACCCCACCTACCTCGTCGCAGCCGAGAGTGCGGACGAATACGAAGATTACATGTTCGAGGACTTCTGCTACGGTGAAGATGTTCACTGCGGCGGCGCCAACGGATGGTGTACCATAGACGACGGCCCCCAGGGCATCTGCGTGGACAACCTCCCGGGCTACGTGGAAGGCGAGAGCCCCCCCCGCCACCGCGGCGAAGACTACCGCTAACCCCTCCCTGAATTTCCCACAACACATCAGGAGGGGAAGCGCTACTCAAACCCCTTGCACCTGTTTTTACGATCGTCATATGTTGAAATGTTTTGGGGGAAGTTTTTCAACATGGGGACCCTGGTGGAGAGTGTTTTTATTTCTGCTGCGGTGAGAGCTTTGAGCGGTTTGCGTTTGGGCTTGTTGTTAAAGACTACCCGGTAGATTTTTGTCTCTCTCTGGCACGGCGGGTCCATCTCCCGGGTTCGCCGTACTCCTCTCACCTTCTTAAAGATGTTTCGATTCTCAAAATAGATGAGCGGGAGCGGCTCCCCGGGGACCTTGAGGAAGCGATACTCCGTGTTGAGTGTAAGGGCTCCCCATTTTCCCATCATCTCTTGTTTGGTGTAGTAGGCATCGAGTTGGTGAAGATTGCCCCCGTGGATTATAAATAACCCATAGAGCGTGGCTTCCTTGTCCGCCCCACCATCTTCATCGCCGCAGCAATTATCCTGGTATTCTGATGCGATACTGATCGTGAGCAGCCATGTCTGTTCAGTCCAGCTCAGGATTGTTGTTTTCAGGTCGTGGTTCTTCAGTTTAAAGTCGATCTCACGGACAGTGATGCGTGGGGACTGTTTCCCCTTGCCATGCATAATCAGAGCCACAAAGTTACGGGTCTTTGTGAATTCATCATGGTTCTTCGGTGGCTCTTCGTTTTTTTCCAGATACATGGCTTTATGGGTAAAGAGCAGCGCAACGGGGATGTTTTCATGCTCCACAAGTTTTGCTGTCACCCATCCTTTTCGTTGGTAGTGAATGGGATGATCGGCATCTGCCACATATTTTTTGAGGACAGGATAGATGGGAAAATAGGTCTCCTTTCCCTTATTAAAACGAACCATCATGGCGCGCAGATGATTCTGCAGCTCAAGCATGGTGGTGGCTTTTTTCTTTGGGAGCCTGGGTGTTGCAGTGGGTCTGGGTCTGGATCGCTGTTTCCCCTCTACGCTCTTTGCCGGTGTGCAAGATGATGTTGCAGGAGTACTGCTGCAACCAGCCAGAACACAACACAGCAGCCATAGAGAAACCGCAAATGCCTTCATGAAGTCTCCTCTCGAACAGATGGGTATTATGGAGGCAGACAATGCCCAAGGAGCACTATATCAGATGCAGGACATTTGGGTCAATGAGGCTCCTCAGTGTGGGCTGGCGGATCGCAAACGGGTTGTTTAGTGCCTGTTGGTCCTCAATTACTTAAGATGTGAAGGGGGGCCGCATGGCCTGGGGGGAAACGGGGATAAAGACAGGGGGAAGGCGGTCAGTCAGACTACCAGCTCTTGTTGTCTCTGGGCTGACGGGGACGAGCCTCGTTCACGGTGATGGAGCGGCCGTCCATCTCGGTACCATTAAGGCTGTTAACGGCGCTCTGGCCTTCAGAGGCTCCGCCCATTTCCACAAAGCCGAAGCCTTTGGAACGGCCGGTCTCGCGGTCGGTTACGATCTTGGCGGAGACAACTTCGCCGTGGACTTCAAAGGCGTTTCTGAGGTCGTTTTCATTGGTGGTGTACGATAAATTTCCTACGTAGATGTTCATGGAGAACCTTTCAAGAGATGCTCCCCTTTTTTGGGAGCTAATACGCGTCCAAATGATTTTCTTTTTCGAATGCAGCCTCGGACGAAAAAGGCTGAATTCAAAAGCCCTCGACAATTTTGGTAAAAAATTGAAAGCAATGTTTACTAGGGCGAAAGCGGAGCCAAGTCAATAGAAAATCGTACAAAACGATTCCCAATCAACCAACCTTCCTCAAAGCGAGCGAACTGAAAGACAAAGAAATCAAATAACTGAGTTGGTTTCTGGGCTGTTTGCATACCATAACGCTTACGAAAGTTATTCTCTCTGTGCAAAATGCTCTCTGCGCAGTTATCCTCATCCACCGTAAAAATGCTGGACAATCAGAGAACCCTGCAGCGCTTCAGAAACTGCTCTGATGGTTTATTGTCTGGAGTGGTGGGTTGCAATGTTATTCAATGAGACTACAATGCCCCCATGTTGTATTGGAACGCGCAAAGATTCTTCTCTCGACTGCGACGCTATGTAAAAGTCTATCTCACCTGGCGTTCACGAATGCTCCCCCCCTTATCAGTCCACTGATTCCAGACCCCCCTCTGAAGACATAACAACACACTGTCACAGACGCCGCATGAATTGGCGGCCACAGGGATTCAGGCAACATGCTCATATTACTTATGATTTTAATATTGATGGGAACCTCGGGGCAATAGTTACCAATGAAATATCAAATACTGCTCCTGTTGCTTCTGTCAGCCCAGCCCATTGTGGGGCAGGCAAAAAAGCGCCCAAAGCGGTGTCACCGTCCTGAATACTGGTGCCTCCGTGCGTTGAAAAAAGCGGGCGTGCCTTTTCGTTCCGTCAACTTGAAAATTGTCCGTACCCCTATCAAACTCACCCACGGTCGCATCGGCAGACTCATCCTCAACAATGGCGCAAAGCGTGCGAAGCCAACCATGGATTGCCGCACCGCCCTTACCCTTTTGCAAACCGGGAGGATTTTCCGGGCTAACGGGGGAATCAACACCCTCATCGTGGGGAAGTTTTATTCCTATCGCTATGTAAAGAACAGTGCCTCCC
>JAHJLU010000516.1 GCA_018821745.1 Myxococcota bacterium
AACTGTTCCTGACAACAATCGAACGCAATCTCCTACAATTCTCAATTTCTTTTCCAATTCCACACTGTGCCCCCATCTCAATTTCAATGGCTTCTACTGGCAATTTGCATATGCGTGACAGCATTTTTCTTGTGAGGAAAATCTCTGTGGTAACAGTTTCAGTGCCCTTCATTAAATCTAGTACTCTGACCTTTACCTGGTGCTTCTGCGCCGTTCATGGATATCGTAAACGATATTATTCCGAGAATCAACGATCTCCAGCTCATGATCGGCGCCTGTTCATTGAAAATCATGGGAAGAACATCCCCTTCTTTTTATATAATTTCAAAATCGTGAAGCCTGTTCCCTGGATCAGATTTAACAAAAAATCGCCCAAAACCCAGTGTCTGTGGACGGGAAACATCCCTTTTTCCTGTTCCGAAGCAGGCACCGGGTGTCCTCTCATTCATTGAAGGTGCGGCATCATTTCTCAACTTCAGCGAGTGCCTTTTTGATGCGTTTTTTGTCCGCCTCGTTGGCTTTTCGCAGTCCGCAGGTGGGGGTGAGGACATAGTTGGTCGTGTTATCCTCGACCAAATCCACGGTAGGTTTGCTCTCGTCATCCACGTCTTCGTCTCCGCTGCGACGCCTGGGGATATCGGTCACCTCCATCCACATATAGGTCCCGGAGAGCCCCGATCTCCACTCCACCGACTGCTCCCCGTAAGCCGAGTTGGGATAGTCCGAGTCGATCTTTGTGGTGATCGTGGGAAGGAGCTTTGTGAAGGTCCCGTTCCAGTAGCCGAGAATCTCCAGGTAGTCATGGCTGGGCCCCGGTCTGTTGCACTCCAGTGGCCCCGAGGAGGAGACCTCCAGCTGGAGACAGCCGTTGCGGCTCTTCCACCTGAACCCCACGTTCTCCGTGTTGGACTCGACTTTGGGGGTCTTGACCGCCACGACCTTGAGCGAGAGTTGCCCCTTTTCACGCACGTAGGAGATAAAGCAGGGAGTACCGTAGCTCGCTGCGCACCCATGTCGTATGAGCGGGAAGGCGAAGAACCCGGGGAGCGGGACGGCGCCGGGAACCAGCCTGGCGGTGGCTCGCTCAGGGGCGGGTAATTTCTTCGGGAAGGTGACAACATCGAAGGGCCCCCCTGCGTCACAGGACTTTGGGATGGTGATGGCTTCTGTTGCCAGCAGGGTGCTGAGCTTCTGCTCAAACTTCCCCTTTTTCACGATGGCGATCAGTTTGTCGATCCGCTGTTGTGCCTGGGAGAGAGTGAGTCCGCTCTTTGGGGCCGGCGGGAGGACAGGCGTCTTCTTCACCTGCCTCGGGTTCGACTCGCTGCGCTGTTCCTTCCCGCAGGCGCCAAGCAAAAGCAGCGCGATGAGGGTGATGATCAGGCGTGTAGGTCTCGTGAGATGGGCGTTCATGGTGCGTCTCCTGTAATTCCCGCTTCGTGGCCCGAGGCCACTCAAAAAATGTGTTGTACCCTCCGTTCAAATCATATTTTTCGCATCTTGTCGAGGGGGAACATGAGGGGTGTGGGGGAGGATTTCCCGGGCGCTCTGTTCACCGGTCACAAGAACACTTGACCGGTCTGTGTCAGCTGTTACTATGCGCGGGTTCTCAAGGTGCATCAACATTTTATTCGGGCCGCCGGTTTGGCAAAAAAATCTCTCTCAGGGATCTCCAAAGAAAGGGTATTGTCATGGAAACCTATTATGAACCCGCCTTCTACAAGCACAACGAAAAGTTCAATATTCTCGGTCCCCTTCTCGGGCTGGCCTTCGGCACGGCGGCGGCGTTCCCCCTGGCCTTCGGATATGCCTACATCGCCCGATATATCCCCTTCATCTATCTCAACTGGATCGTCTCCTTCGGCGCGGTCTTCCTGGTGGCCCTGGCCTTCGTGGCCGGTGAGCGCATGGGGAAAAACAGAAACCGCGGTGCCTCCCTTATCAGCGCGCTGATCATGTCGGTGATCACCCTGTACATCTTCTGGGCCGCCTTTCTCCATGTCCTCTCCAAGGGGGCCTTCTCCTTCACCTCACTTTTGTTCCATCCCAAGGATATGATGCGCCTCATCGAGGCCCTGGTGGAGGTTGGCTGGTTCAGCCTCAAGCGCGCCCGCGTGAGGGGGCTCTTCTACGGGATCCTCCTGGCGGTTGAAGCCGCCGTGTACGTGGGTATCTTCATCGCCGTGTGGTGGAGCATGCTCCTGCAGGGCGTCTTCTGCGAAGGCTGCAACAGCTGGGGTTCCGAGGAGAAGCTCCCCTTCCCCGTTGATCAGGGGCACGCACCACAGATAGTCGCAGGAATGAAAACCGGCGACTGGAGCTTCATCAGCCAGCTCTCCTTCACCAGCCATCCCTCGACGCTCCTCTTCGAGATCACGCGCTGCTCGGGCAACTGCCCCTCCTTCATCCTCCTGAGCCTCATCAAAAACGATGTTATTCAGGGGAAAGACGGCCCGGAGGCCACGGAGACCTACCTCCTGAAAAATCTGCACATCACCGGGGAGCAGCTGGAGCAAATCAACAGCCTCGAGGCACTCTTCCAACAGGATGCCCCCGCGGAGCCCCCAGTGTACTGATCCGCCTCTTCTTCCGACCTGTGTGATCCCACGGGGAGCATTCAGCGTCCCCGGGAGCGCTTCTTGCAAAATCCCGCAGGGCGTTTATAGTGGTTGAAGTACCGGACCTGTGCCGGTGTGATACAGGAAACAAAACAGAACCATGAACCTTCTCCTTCTCATCTTTATTATGAGTGCTCCCCTGCCTCCACCTGGCACACCGGCGCAAACCACCGCCAGGACCCCCGTCGACCTCGATCACCCCGACTACGAGACCGTGGTGGTGGCTACCCGCAAAAAAGAGAAGAAGTTCACCTCCAACCGCTCTGTCACCGTTGTGAAGAAGAAGGATATTGAGCAGGCCATGCCCCGGACCACTCCCGAGGCCATAGCTGACAATGAGGGCGTCTACATCCAGAAGACCAACCACGGCGGCGGCGCCCCGGTCATTCGTGGTATGGTGGGCCCCGGAATCCTCCTGACCCTCGACGGCGTCCGTCTCAACAACAGCATCTACCGCTCCGGGCCCCTCCAGTATCTCAACCTCATTGATCTTTACGCCCTGCGACGCCTGGAGGTCATTCGTGGCCCCGGGAGCGTCCTCTACGGCTCCGACGCCATGGGCGGGGTCGTGGGGCTCTACTCCCTCATGCCCACGGTCACCCCTGGGAAAATCCCCCTGGGTGGCGAGCTCTTCACGCGCTTTAACTCTGCGGACATGGGCTGGACCGGCCACGGTCACCTGAGCACCAGCATCAACGGGCTGGGCCTGCTCTTCAGTGGCACCTACTCACGCTTCGGCAACCTCAACGGGGGTGGTGACGTGGGAGAACAGGTCCTGTCGGGGTATGAGCAGCAGTCCTTCATGGGCAAGGCCCACTACGAGATCCAGTCGGGCATCCTTGCCGGGTGGTGGTTCTCGGCCATGTTCCACTACAGCCACATCCCCGATGCCCCGAGGACAGACAAGCTCCTCACCAAAAATCAGGTCTACCACTACGACAACCGCACCATGATGGCCATCGCCAAGATGGGGTTTACCCTGCGTTCACTGGCCACCAAAGGGGTCCTGACCTTCTCCTTCCAAGACTTCCATGAATCCCGGGACGACAAAAAATACGCGGGCTATCTCACGGACCTCACCTCCATAACCAACGACGTGGCCAGGGTCCGCACTCCCGGCGTCGATCTCAAGACCACCTCAAAACTCGGGAAGGGCGTCACGCTGAACTACGGCGCCATGATGTACCGGGACTTTGTTACCTCCACACGCTCCACCTGGGACGCAACAGATCTCTGGCAGCCTGCCTCCGAGACCGCCTTCCCCACAGACTCCACCTACACCAGCTGGGGGCTCTATGCCCTGGCTGAGTGGGAGGCCCTCACCTTCAGCGCGGGCCACCGGGTGATAGTGACCGGCGGCTACCGGTTCCACGGCGTCACCGGCTATACTCCCGGGGACAACACTCTCCCCGATGTGGACATCTCCATGTACGGGAACGTCTTCCACGGCGGTCTCCAATATCTTTACAAACGAACCATCAACACGGGGGTCACCTTCTCCCAGGGTTTCAGGGCGCCCAATCTCAGCGAGTTGGTCCTGCAGGGTTTCTCCGGGCAGTTCTTCCACGTCCCCAATTACAGCCTCAAGGGCGAGACCGCCAACACCATGGAGTGGCTGACACGGCTTCACCTGGGGGCGCTGCGCCTCAGTTTCTCCACCTTCTTCACCTTCATCGACGATATCATCGTGCGGGTCCCCGTGGACCACGCCACCGAGGATAACGCTGTTCAGAACGTGAACCACGGCAAGGGAGAGATTTACGGCGCCGAGGGAGGTATCCTCGTGACGTTGCCCCGGGGGTTCGCCATCTTCGGGCACATGGCCTACACCCACGGGGATTCCGTGGAAGACGACGGGCCCCGCACCCCCCTCTCCAAAATCCCGCCCCTCTTCGGCAAACTGGGAGCTTCCTGGCGCTTCACCATCACGCAAAAACTCAAGGGCCTGGCCGAAGCCTACGCTCTGGGGGCCGGGAAGCAGGATCGGCTCTCGGAGGCCGACCTGGCCGACTCCCGGATCCCCGAGGGCGGGACACCCGCGTGGGTCACCCTGAATCTGCGGGCCGCGCTGTTTGACGCGGGGGAGCTTGTCCCCAAAACCCGCCTGCGCCTGGTGGTGGGTCTGGAGAACCTCCTGGATCAGAAATACAAGTACCACGCCTCCGGAATTTACTCCCCCGGCCGCAGCGTCACCGTCTCCCTGGGCGGCGCCTTCTGACCCGACCCTCTCCACCATCGCCAACGCATCCACTCTTTTCTCTAATCTCTTCTAAATCAGTCTGCAATATTGATTCCTTTTGAGTGGTCGAACATCTCTCCAACTCCACTTTTACTTCTGATAGAGTATCGAAACCGTGGAGTTGGAGGGTTGAGCAGGGGCATTGCTGTGAATAGCAGCAATGCATGCAAGGCAACAATTTCTACTAACGTGTTCCCTGCGAAGTCCTTCACCGAGGTGAGTCTTTCCCGCTACTCGCTGAACCATCGGGTTCCTGGGTCCGCTATCCAACGTGGCGGAATTCCACGTTGGCCGGGTCTGGGCAGGGAAGGCCCAGCAGAATGGATTATTATAAGGGGATCTCTCAGCCACTCTGGAGCAAATAAACCAGGGGACAGAGATTCATGGCGCTGCCAGCCAATATGCTGTAGAAGGTCGATGGAGGTTTCTGTTCCATGACAAAAAGACTGCTTATCACCCTCTTTACCGGCGCCATTCTTGGCGTCTTCTGCATCCTGGGTGCCCAGAACAGATTTGGCGGGGCCCTGGGCGCCTCCTACATGTTTGCGTTCTGGTTCAACCGCTTGCTCATGGGACTTGTCTTCGGGCTGATGCCTCCCTCAAAGGATTTCCGGGTTCTCATCCTCAGGGGTGCCATTATGGGTCTGGTGGTCTCATTTGCGTTCTACAGCGCGACAGAGTTCAGGGATTTGGCCGGATTCCTGGTTGGAATGGTCTATGGCGTGATCATCGAGTTTGCCGCCTTTACGCTCGGCAAAAAATTGGTCAGTCACCCCGCCCGGTAAACACTTCCCTCGGAAAATTCCTTTGCCTTGGGCGATCCCATGGGGTATGCTCCGCAAAGATTGAGTGTCTTTTTAACAGAGGCGAAAACACAACCCGGGGTGCACAATGACACGATACCTGCTGATAAGTCTTCTTCTCATGCTGCTGGCTGCCTGCGACGACGGTTCGTCTGGAAACTCCAACAACGTCAACAA
>JAHJLU010000517.1 GCA_018821745.1 Myxococcota bacterium
CGGTCCCCTTCATTGCCATGATGCGCCCGTGGCCGGAGTAGTCACCCATGACCAGGTGCCCCGCGGGATAGAGGAGTCCCGGGAGGAGAGCTGCCACAAAGGGCAGCGGTCCGGGTTTGGGGAAGGGTCTGGATGTTTTGATTGCTCTTGTCTTTGGTGTGCTGGCCGGTTTCTCAACTTTTGGTGTGGTTGCCCCGGTCTTTTGTGCAGGAGGCTTTGTGGCCGGGGTTGCGGAGAGGATGATGATGAGGGAGAGGACCATGGTGCCCATGGACCAGAAGGTAACAAAGGAGCGCTGTGAGTGAAAGGAAATTAGCCTTGATCCGCGGAGCAGCTCAGATGGTGCCCCTGAGATAGGCCTGGCGCTGGTCTTCGGGAAATTTTTCAATGGCATAGCGGAGCATGGTGCGAGGCATGGTTTTATAGTGCTGGTTCAGGAAACTCACTTCTACGCCGTGGTCCCGCTCACCGATCTCCCGGATCATCCATCCCACGGCCTTGTGGATGAGATCGTGGGTGTCGTGGATCAGGATCGTGGCGATTGCAAGGGCGTCATGGAACTCATTTTTCTTGATGTACCAGAAAGTGGCGATCATGGAGATGCGCTTCTTCCAGAGATCATCGGAGCGCGCAAAGTCATAGATGAGTGATTTATTGCTGTTCTCCAGGTGGGCCCCCATGATGAGGTGGGCGCTGCTGTCCACCAGATCCCAGTTGTTGATAAAGCGGGTGTTGCTGGTGTACATACGGAAGATCGCCTCACGTTCCGTGGAGCGCTTGGGAGAAAACCGCTTCACCATAATAAAGAGGGCTAAAAGGCGCGCCTCGTGGAGGGGCGACTGAAGGAGTTTCTCCAGGATGTCAAGGGGCATCGCTTTTAGGAGTGTTGCATTTTTTCGCAACAGAGGAACCCGAATCCCCAGGAAAACGTCGCCGTGGCCGTACTCACCCTTTTTTGTCTTGAAAAACCGCTGGCTCGAAGCAGCGCGCTCGGCATCACCCAGGCTCTTCAGGTGTTCGATAATCGGATCCAGTGTCGTGAATGGGGGTTGTGTTTTTTCCATGGGATCTCCAAACAGTTGCGTGGTGTGCTCCGGGCTCCCGGTTATTTGGGGTAGATCAAGGTGTTCCAGGAGATGGTGAATAATCCGGGCGGTGACCCCCCAGATGGTGTAGTCCCCGCCGGGATCGGAGATTGGGTACGTGAGCGCAGCGACATCGGGGATGTGCCCCCCGTATCCTTTTTGCAGATGGATGTGGTGGAGGGTTGCCAGGGGAATCTGCACAATCCGCGCGATCTCGGCGGGGTCATGCCGCAGGTCGCTGCTGCCGTCCCAGAAACCCGCCATGGCCTCGATATCCAGGGACTTGATGGTGGCAAAGTGTCCCAGGGATGTGGCAACGGTGATGGCCTCGGGGGGAATGTTCACCTCTTCGTGCACCTCCCGGAAGGCTGCCTCCAGCGGTGATGCATCGGTTGGATCGATATGTCCCCCGGGAAAGGCGATCTGCCCGCGCCATGGATACCCATGGTGATCGGCCTTCTGGATTCCCAGTATTGTAGGCTCCGGGGCTTCGTATAGGAGGAGAAAGACAGTGGCTCGCCGTCGCCCTGCGCAGTCAGGGTAGGAAGCCGGGGGGATTTTTTTCAGTGCCGTCACCATGCTGATGGTGGTTGTCGACTTTACCATGGGCACACCTTGAAAAAGATTCCATTTCTGCTAGAAATTGCACTTTCAATAACGGACCCTCTATGGTGGAGGGCCCGAATACGAGGTATAACATGAAAAAACTCACTGCGCTTCTCTTCCTTTCCATGCTTGTAGTTTTCGCAGGGTGCAAGAAGAAAGAGAAAAAAGAATCAAACACCAACACCACGGCGACCAAGGGTGCCAAAGGCGCGACCAAAAAGAACACCCCCGCCGAAGGGGCCAAAACAGGCGTCCCCGTCCAGCTTTTTGTCATGTCCCAGTGCCCCTATGGTCTTATGGCTGAAGGCATGATGGACCTTGTCCTCGATCTCGTGGGCAAGCACGTGAATTTCCGCCTGGAATATATTGTTGACGAGACCCCCGGCGGCGGCTTCAACTCTCTGCATGGTGCGCCGGAGGTCGAGGGTAATATTATCCAGCTCTGTGTCCAGTCCATTGCCCCTGCCAAGCTCATGGATTTCATTAAATGCCACAATGAAAATCCCCGTGCCCTGGGAACCACCTGGAAGAGCTGTGCCCAGCGCGCCAAGGTTGATGCAGCGGCGCTCAAGACCTGTAAAGAGGGAGAGCAGGGGAAACAGCTCCTCCGGGCTTCGGCCAAGATCGCAAAGGACCTCAAGGTAGAGGGAAGCCCCACTTTCTTCATCGGCGGCCAGAAATACGATGGTCCTCCCTCCCCCCGCAAGATCGTGGACAAGATCTGTGAGGGTATTAAGGGCGCGAAACCTGCTGACTGCACCGCTCCCGCAGCAGTTGGCTACTTCATTACCGACAAGCGCTGTGAGAAGTGCAAGCAGTATGCCCGTCTCCTCGCGGCCATCAGCAATATCGCTCCCGGCGCCAAGATGACCACCCTTGACTACTCCGATGCCAAGGCCAAAGATCTCATGAAAACTGCGGAAATAAAGATGCTCCCCGTTATCATCTTTGAAAAATCCATTCTCAAAGACAAACTGGCCATGCGCATCTTCAAACCCATCATGAAACAGGTCGGTTCTTTGCACAAACTCATGGAGCCCGCTGCCATCTTCGATCCCACCGCAGAGATTTGCGACAACAAAATCGACGACGACAACAACGGCAAGATCGACTGCGACGACGCCACCTGCAAAGAGGCCATGGCCTGCCGCAAGGAGCAGAAAAAACGCCTGGATGTTTTTGTCATGTCCCAGTGTCCCTACGGTGCGGCTGCCCTCATCAGCATGAAAGCGGTCATCGACAACTTCAAAAAAGACATCGATTTTCATGTGAACTACATCGCCAACAAGACCGCCTCCGGGTTTGACTCTCTCCACGGACAGCCCGAGGTGGATGAGAACATCCGCCAGCTCTGCGCTGTAAAGCATTACCCTAAAGATTACAAATACATGGACTATCTTGTTTGCCGCTCCAAGGACTACCAGAATCCCACCTGGAAGCCCTGCGCCAAGGACGGGATCGACGTCAAGGTGATCGAGAAATGCGTCAAGGAAGAGGGCGTAAAGCTCCTCGAAGAGAACATCAAGCTGGGTCATGCGCTGAAAGTCAGCGGAAGTCCCACCTGGCTTGCCAACAACCGGTTCAAGTTCCAGGGAATCGACGCCGAATTGATCAAGACCGAGTACTGCAAGCACAACGAGAAGCTCGCGGGTTGCAAAAACAAACTGAGCGCCGAGTCCAAGGTCAAGGGCTCCTGCGGCGGCAAGTAACCGTTGATTTTTCCCCCCTCCTGAACACGCTTCATAATCTATCGTAAATAATGGAAAGCCTTGGGAAAATATAGCGACTTGCCCCGCGGTTACTTCTGGCAAGCTCCAACCGTGGGGGACTCCCTAGCGGGTGAAGGCGCCGCTGTGCCCGAACCCGACGCTCTGAGCCAGAAGATCTTCGGTCATGCCGGGGAGGGAGCGGGCCAGCTCATGCTCTGCGGTGGCGGTGGTGGCCGATAACAGAGTGTTGTCGGAGCAGAAGGTGACCCGGATCCCTTTTTCAAGCCACCGGACCGCAGGGTGGGACTGGGGATTCGCGATGGCGGCCGTGTGCCAGTTGGATGTGATGCAGGCCTCCACGGTGACCCCCTGTTCTCTCAGCAGCTCAATAACCTCGGGGTCTTCCAGCAGGGTGGTCCCGTGGCCGATGCGCTGAGCCCTGAGCGACCGGACGGCCACAGCTATCTCCGCCGGCGGGCGTCCTTCCCCCGCGTGGACTGTGCGCCCCAGTCCCAGATGCTCCGCAGCGGCAAAGGCAGGGGCATAGTCGAGCATGCAAAAGGAGTGGGAGGGGTCAGGCCCCCCTGCCAGATCAATGCCCACCACACCCCTGCGGTGAGCGCTCAGGGCGACCAGGGAGGCGAGGATGTCTGGATCCTCTCCGTAGAGACCGCAGAGAATCAGCCCACCACGACCACTCAGCCCATGGAGGGCCGCGTCGACAATGGTCTCCATGGGAGCTCCCCGGTGGAGCTGCGGAGCGAACCGGAGCTCAAGGGTAGTAACCCCTTCATCTGCCGCGTCCTGGGCTATAG
>JAHJLU010000518.1 GCA_018821745.1 Myxococcota bacterium
AGGTAAAGTGCTCATGGGAGTCATCAAGGGACCGGAAAAAATCGTGGTAGAGGAGCTCACTGGTGGTCCTGGCACCGAAATAGAGGGAGATCTTCTGCTCAGGGTGTCTGTGGATGAGGGAGAGAATAATGGAGCGCATGGGGGCCATGCCCACACCGCCTCCAATGAGCACCAGATGTTTGTCTGTCTGGAGGGCCCAGTCACCGTAGGGTCCCGTGAAAGAGAGGGCGTCACCCTCCCTGAGGGCATGGAGCCAGGTTGAGCCGATCCCATTCTCAATGCGCTTGACCGTGAGTGTAATACCTGTGGCGGTGGTATCCTCAGAGGCTATGGAGTAGGCCCTGAAGACATATCCTTCGGGACTCTCCTCATGGGGAATGCGCACCTGCACATATTGCCCGCAGGCAAATTCCATGGACTCATCCGGGGACAGGGAGATGCAAATTTCACGGATCGAAGGGGTGAGCACGCGGGTGGAGGAAACGACACCGTGGTACTCCCGGGCGTCGAGATATTCGGGCGGGACCCTGATTTGGCAAGACTCCATGAGCTTGATCTGGCAGGCAAGGCGAAAGCCCGTCTCCCGCTCACTTCTTGTGAGGAATTCCATCTCTGTGGGGAGGGGATTTGTATCACCCGAAAGCACCCTGACCTTGCAGTATCCGCAGGTCCCCTTACCGCCACAGGCAGAGGGGATATAGATCTCCTTTGCATAGAGGGCGTTCAGGAGGGTCTCACCCGGGGAGACGGTGAAGGGCTCCTTGTCATTGATGATGAGAGAGAGGGGGCCTTTGGGCAGGAGCAACCTCGAAAAGACCAGCACCAGTATCAGCAGCAGCACTACGATGAAGGTGAACAACAGGACAGGGATAAGGATACTCATGGCCTCTCCTATTGCACCGCGACCATGCCGTTGAAGGCCATGAAGGCCATGGCCATGATACCGGTGACGATCATGGTGATCCCGATACCTTCAAGGGGCTTGGGAATGTTGGAGTAGCGGAGCCGGCGACGCAGGGCTGCCATGAGGACAATGGCGAGGGTGTAGCCGGCCCCGGAGCCGAAGCCATAGGCGACGGACTGCAGAAATGAATAGTGACGAACCGTGAGAAAGAGGGATACACCAAGGATGGCGCAGTTGACGGTGATGAGGGGCAGGAAGATCCCGAGAGCCTGATAGAGGGAACGGAAAAAACGTTCCATGACCATCTCGACAATCTGCACAAAAGCCGCGATGACGGCGATGAAAATGATCACCGAGAAGAGATCGAGGCTGAGGTCCCGACCTCTATCACCCAGAAGCCATACGAGGGCACCTTTTTGCAGCACGAAGTGGTGAATCAGCCAGTTGATGCCAGCGGTAAAGGTGCTCACAAAGGTGACGGCCATTCCCATGCCGAAGGCGACATCGAGGCGCTTTGACAGGGCCACAAAACTGCAGATTCCGAGGAAATTGGTGAGCAGAATGTTGTTGGTGAAGATGGCGGCGAAGAGGATAATCAGGGGATGAATCTGTGGAGTCATGAGATTCTCCCTCCTTTTCTCAGTTGGATACCGCGGATAATCCAGATGAACACTCCCATTATAAGGAAGGCACCGGGAGCAAGGAGAATGGCGCGGGCCGGCTCATAGGCTGCGGGCATAACCCGGTATCCCAGAAAGGTTCCGGCGCCGAGAATCTCACGGAAGGTGGCGACACCAATCAGCATCAAACCATACCCGATGCCATTGCCCAGACCGTCGGCCAGAGAGGGAATGACCCGGTTTTTAATGGCAAATGCTTCGGCGCGTCCGAGGATGATGCAGTTTGTGATAATCAAACCCACGTATGGCCCAAGCTGCTTGGACATGGAGAAGTAGTAGGCCTTGAGGACCTGATCAAACAGAATGACGAAGGTGGCGATGAAGATCATCTCCACCATGAGCCGCGCCTTGTGGGGGATAAGCCCCTTGAACGCAGAGACCATGCCATTTGTCCCCATGGACACCACGGTCACCGCCAGGGACATAATCAGCGCATTCTCCACCTTTGTGGTGACCGCCAGGGCGCTGCAGACACCGAGCATCTGATGGAAGATGGGGTTCTCATGCCAGATCGCTGTCTTCAGAATTGTCTTAATTCGCATGAGAGGGCCTCCTTTCTCTGTCCGCGACCGCACTATCGAGGACCTTTTTAACCATGAAGTTCACGCGGCCTGTGGTCTCTGTGGCTCCGGTAATTCCGTCAATATGAAAGGGAGTTTTTGCCTCCCCTGCCTTTTTGATGCGCAAGAGAACCTCCCTTGAGGATTCCGTGCGGGTAAAGAGCCTGTTGATAAATTGCCGGCGGAAAGGCTGGCCGGTGATCTCGGCGCCCAGCCCGGGAGTCTCCTCCTGGCGGGTGAAGACAATACCGCGAATCCGGGAGAGGGTCCCGTCAAGGGCGATATATCCGTGAATGGGTCCCCAAAAACCCATCCCGGAGAAGGGATAGATGTTGGTTTGTTTCCCGTCGGGGGCCGTGAAAACAAGACGCTCTGTCCCCGCGGTTGTTTTCTGACGGGAAAATTGCCGGGCGAAGAGGGACCGGATCTCTTTTGCGCTTTTTTGGGAGACTTCGACCCCTGCGAGGGCGAAGAGGGA
>JAHJLU010000519.1 GCA_018821745.1 Myxococcota bacterium
ACTATATAGCCACATTACATACGCTAACTGCAAGGCATCGAGTTGGGCATACGGCACCTATGATGATCTTGGTCTCTGGGGGCAGGCCGATTCTCCGCTCGCCGCCTGCGAAGACACCAGCGCCGGTTCCACCTGGCAGACCTTGGGGGTCTGCAAGAATCCCCGGCTCGATATTGACAACATCTCCACTTCTGGGATCCCCGAAAATATTAACGTGGACACTCCCACAAACAATGGGACCTATCGTATCGGTGTCTACTACTACAGCGGTTCACTCGCCACGCACCCGGTTGTCAACGTATATTGCGATGGCGTTCGCGTAGCAACATACGGCTATCCCGTGTCAAATCAGGTCACTATTTCTGATTCGGGAGGCTACGGATGTGTTGGTGACCTGTGGCGTGTGGCGGATGTTCACACGACCGTGAACTCATCCACCGGTGAGGTCACCTGCACCGTGACTCCACTGACCGATGGCAGCGGTAATCCCAATATCAGCAACGGCAACACCTCCTACTAACCCCCCTTATAATCTGGCAGGTGTGGAATGTCCTTTGTCAGGCGATACCCGGAACAGGAAATAATAGAGATAGGCAGGGGCATTCTCGAACTCTCCCGTGAACCCCGGGCGCTTCCTGTCCCCATCGTTGACAGCATGAAGGAAATTGGGAATATTGCCCTTCGCCTTCATGACCTCTTGGAAAACGGTGCGGATCATCTGGCCCGGGCGGACTTTGAGCGGGATGAGCTGGTACGCTCGCTGGCCCTGCATCTCAAATCCTGGGCCCACCGGCGCACGGATCCCAAACGGTACCGTCTGGCGCATCGGCTCTATAAAGAAGCCTTCGCCGAATCCTACACCTGGATTTCATCCAGTTATTCCGAAGAGTCCCGGGAGATTGAAGCGTTGATCCTGACGCTGGGGGAGACCCTGCGCGAAGAATGTGTCCAGATCCCGGGGTTGCTCGAGATAGTTGAGGAGCTGCGGGTTTCCCAACAGCGGTTTGTGGAGACGGAGCAGGAACTGGCCGGTGCCCACGTGAATGAGCCCCGGGTTATCTCCCGGGGTCTTCGGGTTCAGTTCCATCAAGAGCTGGACCGCTACATCTCCCTGATTGATTCCCACTTCAAGGCCTATGTGGCGTCAGAGAACAGCGTGAGACGCATGCTGGTTGCGCCCCTCATTGCTGCAACAGAGCGGCTTCACCTTGTGGCGTCATCCTGAGCAAGTTTCCTCAGCAGCCAGCCCATATTTTCACCGAGATTTTCCATGTTGATCAACCCCTCAGTGTCGGCCTCCACCTCACCCGGGGCACCGCCGATCCCAAGGTTCCAGTAGGTGGAGCCCGGGATAATCATTTGATTGATATGAAAAAATTGATTGATGGCGTTGAAGGTCACGAGGGCGCCGGCTCGTCTCACCGCCACCACCGCGGCGGCCACCTTTCGTTTCAGAATGTATCCATTGGCCCGGCAGACATAGCCGGCCCGATCGATGAGGGCCTTGGTTTCGGTAGTGACATTGGAAAAGTAAACCGGCGAGGCGATGATAATCCCCTGGGCGGCAATCATTTTCTCAATCACTTCGTTGATGGGATCCCCTGTGATGACGCAGCGGCGGTCCAAATTGATCTTGCACGCGCCACAGGCACGACAGCCATGGACCGCCTGTCCTCCCAGTTGATACAGTTCTGTTTCGAAGCCCTGCGCCTCAAGCGCTTTGAAAACTTTTCCGATAAGAATTTCAGAGTTGCCGCCCTTCCGGGGGCTGCCGTTTATTGCCAATATTCGCATGGGATCTATTCCTGATTGTCGGGTTGATCTTCAACCTCTGTGCAGATGCCTGAATTTGCACAAATATCTTTGGTGCAACAGTCCTGGTCTTCGCAATCGATGAAGCCGTCGTCATCATTGTCTATGCCATCTTCACACAGCTTCTCCACATAGGGATTATCTACGTAGCCCGAGGGGTCAAAGAAGCATCCGGGGATGATGAGCACAAAAAGTAAAATACTGAGTACACGTTTCATGGCATTCCTACTTGCCCTGGCTGCAAATGGTACGCGCCTTTTCGAGGAGGGGGAGAAGAATGTTACTGGTAATTTTATAGCGCGAGAAGCCCGGGAGCAGGTGGCTGATGGTACAGGTCTTCTTCATGAGAGGAACCTGCTTTTTCAGGATGGCTGCTCCAAACTCATGATAGCAGGAATGGACCAGTTCGTCGAAGCCCTTTTTGATGTAAGCGTTTTTCATATTCTCAAATTGCTTGAGATATTTAATCCGGCAGTAAGCCGGGAGATACATCTTCTTGAGTCTGGTATATTTCTGGATGCGCTCCCGGGCGAGAGTGTTGAATCGGGAAAACTGCGCCTCCATGCACCCCTCCCGCGCGTCTTTCAACTGTTTTTTTGCATGTTTCTCGGCAAAGCCGATGAGCTGGTCGCACTGCTTCTGATAGGGTGCGCCCTTGTCGCGAGCCTTTTCAAGCTCACTGCGATATATCTTGTACTGCGCGTTAATCGCCTGGTCGCACATGGTGGCGCGTGGCTCAGGTGGGGAAGAAGCGTACCGATGACACAATTCAATGCTGGCAAGGAAATCCTTCTTTGCAGCGAGTGTTTTTAATTACCCTTCAAGGATGTCGTCCAGTTTTTTCTTTGAGCCGGCGTGCTGGCAGTTCAGAAAAGCATCGCAGGATTGATGAACGAGGCACTGAAAATCGGACTGGAGCCCCTGCGTCTTTTGCTCATGGCAGAGCTTCAGGAAGGTGGGTTTTACCGCCATAAAGTTGCCGGAACATTTCTTTTCCCTGACGAAAAGCTCCTCGCACGGATCCTCGGACTTCTCCTTTGTGCAACCGGGCGCGAGCCCGAGATACACTGCAAGGAGCCAGACGGAGTAGGGCGTAATTCGGTGAAAAGGGGCTATCATATTTTTCAAGTACCTTGTACCATTGCCTATGGTTCTAACAAATCAGCCATGATAATCAAATGATTTACGGTATACTGAAGAAGAATCTCCTGCAGGCGGTGATACCATGCTTAAGAAACTCACACTACTTGTATTTTTATTGATCTTTTGGGGCTGTGACAGTTCCTCCTCGGGAAGCGGGGTCAGCTGTGGTGACAACTCGGCGGCTTCCTCTGAAGAGTGTGACGGGACCGATCTCAAAGGAGCGAGTTGTGTCACTCGCGGGTACGAGGGGGGAACACTTCTGTGTAACCTCGATTGCACCTTCGATATCTCTGCATGCCAGACAGCCGCCCGTTGCGGCGATGCTGAATTGAATAGCGCGGGCGAAGAGTGCGACGGGGAAGATTTCGGCGGAGTTGACTGTGTTTCTCTGGGCTATTATCGGGGGAACCTTGAATGCAGCGACCAGTGCCAGCTCTCAACCGACAATTGCGAGCGATGTGGCGACGGTGTTCTCGCCGCCGCCGACGGGGAGGCCTGTGACGGGGCGGATTTCGGGGGGCTCTCCTGTTCGGCTCTCAATTTCCCCCAGGGAGAGCTGGTCTGTACGGAACAGTGCACCCTTGGATATGCCGGATGCACCCATGGCGCCATGTGGGGCGGGTCCCAGGCTGTTGTTCCATCGGCGATCGCCGCAGCCGGTGGATTTCCTCTGTACGTCACCGGAACTGCTGCGGGGACCGTGGAGGGGTGGGGCGGGCATGGCGGAACCGACCTCTTTGTTTCAAAAATTGCCAACGATTTATCGAGAACATGGACTGTTCAGATCGGAACTGCTGAAGACGATGAGGGCAGGGGAGCCGCGGTGGATAATCAGGGCAATATCGTCATCGTCGGGTGGACAATGGGCGCTTACGCCACGGGCCATCTCGGCTACGAAGATGCGCTGCTGGTCAAGCTGGATCCCCAGGGAAATGAGCTCTGGAGCGTCCAGACGGGGACTGCCCTTGGGGATTATCTCTACGGTGTGGCAGTGACGGATCTGGATGAAATTGTGGTAGTGGGTTCCTCCTATGGGGACATGGGTGG
>JAHJLU010000520.1 GCA_018821745.1 Myxococcota bacterium
ATTTGAGATCCGTGGCCCGCCCCACTTCCTTCCCCGTGGGGAGCCGGAAAACAAAATCCCCGAAGCCGAACTGGGACTGGATAAAGAGCTTCATATCATGAATGATGCTGGAGGAGTTTTTGTCGATGAACTGGGCACCGGCGGCGTAAGCGCGCTCCTTGTTGTGGGGTTCGCTGGACATGAGGACGATGGGCAGGTTTGGGTGCTTCTCCCGAATGGCCCCGATGAGCTTGAAACCCGCCTCGGGATCCTCGATCCCCGCTACGGGATAGCGAACATCCGAGAGTACTCCAAGGACATTGTCCTCAAATTCACGGAAGCGTTCCATAGCGTCATCGTAATTGGTGGCCAGGATAATCTTTGGTCGGGCCCGCATTCGCAGGAGCCGGTGCATATCGTTAAGGCCCTGGCGCATCAGCCGCTGGGTCTGGGTCATGATAATCGTGTAGAGAATGGGGAGAAAAGTGGAGTAATAATATGGAGAATCCTCAACAACAATAATGACCTGCAGCCCCACCCGTGCGATATCATGGTGCACGTTCATCCTATCTTCCATGAGCTTGATTATGGACAGAAAAATACGGCTGTTCCCCGTCCAGACAAACATGCGATCGAACCCCGCCTCCCGGCTGCGCTCCTGGAGTTGATTTGTCTGCTTGGAGTTGTAGGCGAGCATCACAACAGGCAGCGCAGGATGCGTCTCCTTGATGGTGGTGCACAATCCCATGGGGTCAACATCTCCCAGTTGTGGCATGATAATAACCAGATCGACGCGACGGGTGGCGAGTACTTCCACGGCCCGCTCCCCGCGGGAGACTCTGGTAATTCTGGGAGCGTACTTGAGATTCAGGTTGAGAAAGGTGTTGAAGAGCTGCTCCGTAAGCTGCCCGTCCTCCTGGAGTATAAAGGCATCGTATTTACTGGATATGAGCAGGATCTCCTGGATCCTGAAGGGCATAAGGTGAAAAAAATCAGCGAATTTTGGGGCAACAACTTCAATGGACATCAAATCCTCCAGACGGCGATAAAATGGCACATCGCCGAAAGTGAGTAAAGCTGAGTTTCCTGGGGGACACGACTGGCAGGACCTGCCCGAGGCGGTCAACTAATCCCGGCCGGCATGCTTGAAGCCCTCTCCATACACCCCGATGGAAGGCTCGACAGCCAGAAAAACATCGGGGTCGATCTGATGAATTCGCCGCCTGACCTGAATGGCCATACGCCGGGGCACATAGGCGATCACCACCTTTCTCGACTTCCCCGTGTAGGCTCCCTCGCCGTCAAACACCGTCGCACCCCGCCCCATCTGGGCCACAATAAATGCACGAATCTCCTCCCACTTCTCACTGACAATCCATAACCGCTCAGTGGCGGAGATCCCGTTGAGGACCAGATCAATGACCTGGGTCTCGATGAAGATGAGGATCAGGCTGTACATCAAGGGCTCGGGCCCGAAGAAAAGCCCGGCCACGAAGGCAACGACTACATCAATAAGCAACAGCGCCCGACCCAGGGGAACTCCCGTATATCGTTTGATGACAGCAGCCAGAGCATCGGTGCCCCCGGTTGATGCGCCCGTATGGAATATGGTGGCCAACGCCACCCCGGCGATGAGGCCGCCGTAAAAAACAGCGAGGGGCATTTCCCTGGTGATTGGCCTAAGGTGCATCAGTTTGTCCCAAAAATCAATCGAGAGCGTGAAAATTACCGTGGCTAAAACCGTCTTCTTCCCGAAGGCAGGGCCCAGCAGAATATAACTGACCAGGAGCGCCACGGACATCATGGCGAGTGCCACAACACCGATGGGCGTCCCGAAGAGCGAATTGAGAATGATAGCGATCCCAGTGAAGCCACCATCAAGCAACTGGTTGGGCGCCATGAACCCCACAACGGAGAATGAAAGGGCAAAGGCCCCGATAATTATCAGCAGCGCATCCCGAATATGCTGCATCCTGGAGTTGACCATTACATCACCGCCTTCCCCTGATCACGCGGATTGGGAGTCAGGGCTGGTGGTACTTAGTCCCAGGAGGGCTCTATTGCAAGCTGATTGTCCTCCAATATTTCCATGTCGGGAAGAGCACCGGCATGATCCTCCCAGAACAGGGCCGCGGCGCTCCGGATTGTCGCTTCTCCCCGGGTCACCCGATAATGCTTCCAGTGTCCGGGGAAGAGCCGCTGATACTGACTCCAGCCGAAGCGCTCATCGATGAGCAGCACTACCCCGCGCTCATCGGGGGAGCGGATGACACGCCCCAGGGATTGCATCACTCTGATGAAGCCGGGAAACTGATAGGCATACTGGAATCCCATCCCTCGCTCGCGGTCAAAATATTCGCGGATAAGGTTTTGCTGTCCTGTCACTGCCGGCAAACCTACCCCAACGATGATCGCCCCGATAAGTCGCTCACCCCGCAGGTCTATCCCCTCGCCAAAGATACCTCCCATGACGGCGAACGCGAGGATCCCGTCGCCATCATGACCAAACTGCGAGAGAAAGCTCTCCCGCGCCCTCTCGGACATGGAGGGTTCCTGTATGATGGTTTTCGTCTTCGGGTCAAGCGCCCGGACCCGTGCTGCCACCTCACTCATGTATTTGTATGAGGGAAAAAACACCAGGTAATTCCCCTTTCGCTCCCCACTGAGGGATAACACCGACCGGGCGATAGCCTCATAGGAGTTTGCCCTTTTTTTATAGGAGGTCCCTATCCGGTCGTGGATCAGCAGCAGCAAATTCTCCCGTGGGAACGGGCTCTGAAGGATCAGCGTCCCCAGGCGGGGGAGTCCGCCGAGGATCTGGGAAAAATAGTCCAGGGGAGTGAGAGTGGCCGAGAAGAGGACCGAGGCGTAAGCCCATTGATGTCGTTCCCTCAGGAGACGGGAAGGATCAATGCAGAAAATCCTCACGGTGAGGTTGGCCTTCTGTGCTTCATACCAGGTCACATGTTCTCTGCGGGCGATCTCTCCAATCTGGAGAAAGTTATGGCTGAGAAAATAAAATTCTAGGAGCGCCTTCATCTCGGGGATCTTGCGTTTGCGGTGTTTTTCCAGGAAGACTTCAAAGGCACGGCAGAAGGACTCCATATGGTCCAGCAGCTCACGCGGGAGCTCTTCGTCAACATGGAACATCCCCTCACATGCCTGAACCTCACGCATCTGCTGGAGCAAAAAGGAGTTCACATGGCCAAGCAGCTTGTAGCAGGTAGTGTCGTGGGTTTTTAACAACTTTCGCGCCGCGAGCACGGACTGCTTGTCCAGAGAGGCGGAATACATCTCCCGGGCACGGTCCACCAGATTGTGGGCCTCATCAATGAGGAAGAGATACCGGCTGGTCTCATCGCCAAAAAGGTGCCGCAGAAACACACGGGGATCATAGACGTAGTTGTAGTCGCACACTACAACGTCAGCCAGGGATGCCAGCTCCAGAGACAAATCAAAGGGACAGACTCTGTGGTCACGGGCAGTCATCTCAATGAGTTCACGGTCCCAGGCCTCAACACCGTGGATGGCCTCGACCGCACCATTGATCCGGGCAAAGTGTCCCTTGGCCCACGGGCACTCCTCCGGCTCGCAGGTCACCTCGCTGTTGAAACACAACTTCTCCTTGGCGGTAAGGGACACAGACCGCAGAGACATGCCGGTGGCACGCATGCGGTCCAGGGTATCTTCCACCACCTGTCTCCCCAGGGTCTTTGCCGTAAGATAAAAAATCTTGTCTATGTTCTGATCCCGGATTCCCTTCACTGCAGGAAAAAGGACAGAGACGGTCTTTCCTGTCCCCGTGGGAGCCTCCGCCATCAGCTGCCCTCCCACATCCAGGGTCTCTGATACCCTGGCCATAAACTGACTCTGCCCCTCCCGAGGTGTATCAAACGGAAATACAAGGGAATCAATGCTTTCATTTCTTTTATGTCTGGCAGCCCGCAGGATCTCAGACCATCGCAGATACTCCGAGAGTGTCGCAAAAAAGAACCGCTCCAGCTCGTCCAGGGTCTTCTCGAGGAAGAACTCCCGGGTCAGACCGCTCTCTACCTGATAGTAGGTGATCTGAATACCGATGCGGGAGAGCGCCTTGGGGGAGGCGAACATGTACCCGTAAAGGAATGCCTGGGCCCAGTGAGCGGGGTGGGAGTCCTGCTCAATGGTGTGCAACTCCTGGGTGGTTGTCTTGATCTCCTCGATGATGTAATGGCCGTCACCGGAGAAGAGGCCGTCAATGCGCCCCCTGAGCAGTACCTGAAAGTCCCTAGCCGCTCCGGACCAGGTGACGGATACCTCACTCTCGTAACTCTCCCGCCGCCTGCCCTGAACCTCAACGTGTCCCTGAATTCCCGCCATGGCACGCAGTTTGGACATGTTTCCACTGGATAAATCCCCCGAACGAAAGCAGTGCCTGACAATCTCCCCGACGGAGCATTCAATGGGGTTCATGGCTATCTTTTCCTGGCCTGATCTCAAGCAAACTGATAGGGTTCCTTTACATGCGGGGCCACATCCAGACTCCCGCCGGGGCACACCATACCGTGCCCGGGGCCCGAAGTAAATGCCAGACCAAACGGGAACCGATACCGTCTATTATCTCCGGCACTTTTTAACAGTTGTCCGGCACTCACTGACCCGCTACGGCGATCTCCTCTATCCCGAGGAGCGTGAAATCGCAGAGGCATTTCTCTCTCTCGGGCCACTGACCCGCCAGCTCTATACCCGGCTCTTCAACAGGAAACACCGCTGGTTTCTGCCCGAGACCATCGTCTATGCAGAACTTCCCAACATTGACTTCATACTGGAAGAACTCTGCGCCGCTGGATTTGCAAGCCTGAAGAAACCAACAAGCATGGACTGGGATGAAATTTTCCCGGTGATTACCAGGGGCCATCTGGCCAAAGCGCTCTGCCCAGGGAAGCCCCGTGGCACGAAATCGGAGATGGGGGAGAGAGTACGAACGATTCTCACCGGGAACCCCCTCCTGCTCGACCCCATGGTTCAACTCCACCACGCTGAAGTTTTTGAACTGCTCCTCTTGCTCTTCTTCGGGAACCCCTATCAGGACATGACGACACTCGTTCTGGATGAGATTGATACCACACGCTATCCGTCCTACACTGTCTCCGGGGAGCGCCTCTTCCATGACCGGGAGAGACTCAACGCATATCTCGCGGCCCGCACTCTGGAACAAAATCTCCACGAGCTCCTGGAGCAGGGGGAGCAAAACAGGGTACTCGATGAAGTTGACGCGATCCTGGAGCACTTTGAGCGGTCTGTTGCGTCGCTCCCGGCAGTGTACTTCGGACGCAACGCCGAACACATTTTTGGACGCATTGTTCAGTGGTTTGCCCAGGAAACGCATCGCCTGCCACCCGCGACGGCCCTGAATTTTCTTGCTCGAGCCACAGCACTCAAGCTCCCCCCTGACATTCAAACACCTTTACAGGAGCGGCTCTCCATC
>JAHJLU010000521.1 GCA_018821745.1 Myxococcota bacterium
CCCACGCCGCATCAATTCTTCAGGGTATCCTCCGACAGTCTCCAGGACATGGCCACGCGCTCCTTGAGCAATACCTGCTCACCGGCAAGGGAACGCTCCCCTCTCCATCCCAGTACGTGAGTCGCCGGGAGCTTGCCAAGGTGTGGCTCAGCCTCGGCATGGCACAAGAGATCCCCTCCGAGAAAAAGAAGCGTTGCATAACGGCCCAGAAATACTGGTACATGCCGGAAACATCCATCTGTATCGCACAGGCCATTCTCCGGGGCGCCGGAGAGCTTGAGACCACGGAGGATCACCTGGCCCACCTGACCCCCTATCCCATTCCCCAGGTGAAACTGCTCAGGGTAGAGTATTTCATAAAGCAACTCAACCCGGACAAGGCACTTAAATCACTGGTCTCCCTCAAGACGTGCAAAACCTGTGACCAGGGTGCAATTGCATCCCTCGCCCTCGCCACGGCGATCCTCATTGAGGATCGTGACGCGGTGAAAAAAACCTGTGCGGGGAAACAATCCCCGGCCATGATCCACCAATGCCTCGAGGGGGCCCTCGATTTACGGGAGTGGCCGCTGGTAAAAAATCTCGTGAAGCAGCTCCCGCAGGGCGTGATCCCCTCCCTCATCAGGCAGGCGATCTTCTCCCATTCCCTCGCTCCCGCCTTTTTACCAATCCCCAAAAAGCTCCTCCCCTATGAAGCAAAAATTCTTGCCAGGACCCTGATTGCCGCACAAAAATATTCACTGGCCATCCAGTTGCTTGTGGCAAATCAGAAGGAGAATGGACGGAACCACTCTTTGGACCTGGTAATGGCCAGAGCCTACGCGGCCATGGGGAGAAACTCCCGTGCCCTCTCCATTTTGGACACGGTCCGACCCCACATTCTCAACCATCCACGAAGCCTCTTTGAGACCGCACGGATTTACCTGAGGCTCAATAAATTGGGGGCCGCCCAGTCCATTGCCGCGAGGATCTCGAAGATTGTCCCGGAGGGCTATCGCTCGTTGTTTCTTAAGTGTTTGATCTATCTCCATAAAAAAGCATATGACAAGGCCACCAAGAGCCTCGAGGAGGCGACCAAGGTGACCACGCTGAATCCCAATTTGCTCACAGCCAGGGCCCGTATCCTGTTTTTTGAGGGCAAATACCCTGACGCCATAAAGGCCATTGAGCAAGCGGTCGCCATTGATCTGGAGAATCCCCGATATTTCGAAACGCTGGCCCGGTACTCTCGCCATTACAAGCAAGCCCACTACGGTATCTATTATCTGAAGGCCGCTGCGAAATACCGGGCCCTGGCAGCCCCCTACCAGGCATCCAGAGTTCTGGCCACCTATGGGGAAACCCTGGACATAAAAACCATGAGGGATGAAAAATCCAAAGTTGTGGCCCAGTTGGAGAGAATCAAAAAACTCCACCCGCGGGCCCTCGCGTTTCTGGCAGAGTGGCAGCACAACCAGGACATGAACAGCAAAAAAGCCATTGTTCTCATGGAACAAGCCATCGCCCTCGCGCCTGATTTACCGGTACATTCCTATAAACTGGCCACGTGGCTGGCCACGTCCCAACCGAAAAAGGCTATCAAAATTCTCGAAAAATTGATCGTCGCATACAGTTATCACGCCATCACCCCAATGGCTGAGACCCTTCTGGCAACGTTACGGAAGGGAGTCACCCCATGAAGAAACCCTCCCAGGACCTCAAACCAAAAAAGGAAATGAAACCGGCAAAACAGAACTTCATGTATCGATGGCTGCGACACCGAGGGTTCATTCTCTTCTACACCGCTATCTGTGGGGCGCTCCTCTATGGATATTCACAGTGGGCCTTCGGGTTTATCCGGCATGAGTCAAAGAGCCTCTCCACGGATTTCTGGCTTCGGTCCATTTTTTATGTTGGGCTCCTGTTTTTCTCGCTGGGCATATCCCTGACTTTTGACCTTTTTGTTAATTATTCCCGTTTTGTAAACCACTTTTTCGGAGCAAAAACCAGGGAAGGAGACACCTCCTTTAATACAAGCCTCCTTCGAGGAGGACAGGCCCAATTCTATATCATTTTTCTCCTGGCCATCGGGTTCTCCTGGTGGGGCTTTGATCGTATCAACGATTCATTCCATGCCTGGTATAAAACATATGGCCAGTACTATACGCGCCTGCGCTCTCCCCGTGAAGATGACCGAATCAAAGCCATCGCTCACCTGGCAACCATCCATAACAAGCAAACCGCTGCCCTCCTCAAGAGCAAAATCATTGGAGGGACACCTGGCGAAAAATTGACCGCCATCTGGATGGCCGGAAAAAGTGATTTCAACAGTCCCATAGTCATTGAATCACTGGAAGAAGCCATGAAAACCACGGTCAGGCCAATCAAAGAGGCGACGCTGCTCTCCCTGAGCCGGGTTGTTAGCAATCCCAAAATCAGCACATTGCGTGAAATCGAGGCGCTCCTCAAGGAGTCACTCAACAGCGGAAAAGCACCTCACCCCACCCTCCTTTTCTCCGCCGCGTTTCTGAGGAGCCCCGAATTTCTGGATCTGTTCTTCGACCTCTTCACTATCAACGATGAGACCACAAGGGTGGTACTCACCTACGCCATCGTGTGGGTCAAGGGTGCGACACCCCAAAAAGAGCGACGGATTATCTCCCAGCTCAGCGCGGGCCTTGACAGTAAATCCCGGCGGGTGAAGTGCATGGCTACCATTGGCCTCACCTTCAAATACGAGTCCCTGGATGATCCCATCATGAGTAAGCTCCGGCGCGAGTTTGAAGCAAAAAAATCGGACTTTACCTGTCCCCCGGAGATCTTCTCCCTCCACCCGCTGGGGACCAAAGAGGACACCATCAACATCACCCGCCTCTCCATCAGAGGGTTCAAATACCCCGCCTTCGGCAAGGTACGATACCGCGAACGGATTTTGAGGATTTTGGCCCTCAACCGGGACGACTCCATGATTCCCTGGTTCCTGCGCATCGAAAAGAACCCCCATCTTCCCGAGTACCTGCGTGCTTTGGCGGGACAGGCTGCCCGGAAAAAGTTCGATAATTCAAAGGTCGTGGACTGGTGAACTTCAAAAAGGCGAAACAGATCCTGGTTGCCCATGAGGGGACCATCTCCCTTCACCTCGCCTGGCTGATTCCTTTTGTTGTGTACATTATCTCCCTGCCTCCCGGCGTAACCTGGGGTGACAGTCCCGAGCTTTCCAACGCGGCGATCACCCTCGGGGTGGCACACCCCAGCGGCTACCCCCTCTTCACGCTGCTGGGGAAGCTCTTCTCACTGCTCCCTTTTTCCACTCCCGCCTTCGGGATCGGCCTCATGGATGCCCTGCTCGAGGCACTGGCAGTGCTCTTTGTGTTCCTCTCCATCCGGCAGATTACGGGCCGTACATGGATCTCTCTTTTCTCGGCTCTCTTCTTTGCCTTCACCTACACCTTCTGGATGCACGGACGCATCGTGGAAGTGTATGCGCTCAATAATTTTCTCCTGGGGGGGGTCCTGTACTCCATGATCCGCTGGATTAAGGAGCGAAAACTCAAACACCTCTACCTGATGTCACTCTTCTTCGGGCTTGGTTTTACCAACCATCTGACCATGGTGCTGTTTTTTCCCGCCGTGGTTTTCCTCTTTCTCTCCACACAGCCCCGACAAATCTTTCGCCTCAAACCACTGGGAATCATGGTGGGAATCATCCTCACCCTCCAGCTCCTCTATCTGTATATCCCCTGGGCTGCTGCCCACAGCGGTGGTGACACCCTTGCCTGGAACAGCCCAACCTCGTGGAGCCGTTTTTTCTATCATGTCACGGGGCGTGAGTATGCTGTTTTCCGTAAGGGCAGCTCTCTGGAGGCCGGGATCAATCGGTTCGCCCTCACCTTCATCAAGGAATTCGGCGTCATGGGCAGTTTTCTCACCCTGGTCGGGGCCATTGAGTTGCTGCTCAGCAACTGGCGTCTTGGTGTCACCCTCCTCATCTCCTTTGCGGCCATGGTGATCTATAACGCCACCTATGCGGTTCAGGACATTACCTCCTATTACATGGCCCCCTATATGATATGCGCCGTCTCCATGGGAGTGGGCATCTCGTGGCTCAGTACCGTCCGTGCCGGGAAGGGTCGTTTTTCACAATATGCGGAGTATGTCTTCCCCCTGCTGCTGATCCTTGCCGGCCTCCATCTCTATGGTCAGAATCGCTCCCTCAAATATCGTGACAACCTGGCCCACTATTTCGGTGAACAGGCCTTTGGCGCCTTGCCGGCCCGATCCATCCTCATTACCGACATCGACGGGCCCTCGTTTGCCATGATGTACCAGGCATACGCTGTTCACAATGACCCCTCCCGGGTGGTCATCACCAAGGGAATGTATTCCGACAAGGGCAAGGTATGGTACAGGGACTTTCTGCGCAAACGGCACCCCGGAGTACAATGGCCCCCGGAGGGTACCTATGGTGACTCCATTATCCGAAAACTCATCGCGATGAACTATGGGACCCATCAGTTGTTCACCGCGTTTTATTTTCGTACTCCCCTGACACCCTACCAATATGTCAACAGGGGCTGGATCTCCCGTATCCTGCTCCCAAAAGATATTCCCGAGGGCGTAAAACCCAACTCCGATCTTCGCTGGGCCTACCTCACCACCGTAAAATATGTGGGGCAAAATGAATGGTACCCCAACTCCGTGACCACCTTCTCCCCCGGGGATATCCTGGGATGTGTGGCTGAGTGGATCTTCAAACACAAGGGAGTAAACGTGACCTGGGAGATCACCCATCCATCGGGGAAAACCCTTGGCCGGTTCAGCCGGTTCGTCTCCGCTGCCGAGCCCATCTCCGCTTACAAAATGAAAATTTTACCAACCCATATCTACCCGGGAACCTTTACGTGCAGCATTACCATCAACGGTTCCACAGGGTCGGTGCTACCATTCACCGTTTCCCGCTGATCGAGGAAAACCCGTGAGCATTAAACGATTCTATAAACCCGTTTTTTTGCCCATCGCTCTGATGGCAGCCGGGTTGTGGCTTTTTTTTGGTTCTCTGTTGGGCCAGTGGGCGGGAGTCGCCCTCATCATCACCGGTCTTTACCTGGCGGGCCGCTCCCTGATCCCCCGCATCCCGCCCGAGGTTAAGGACCGACTGACTCCTCTTGTGTTCCCCGCACTCCTGCTGGGCTTGATGATCAGTGCCTACCATAAATTGCTCATGGGTCGAATGCCCTGGATAGCCGACCACAGCGTCCATCAATCAAAGGCCTGGATTTTATGGAACAAGCTCCTTCCAAACATGCATCTCACGGGGTGGACTCACTTCGCCGGTCCCGGAGGGTATCCGGCGGAGACCCTCTATCCCCCCTTTGCGGATCTGTATATCGTGCTCGTGAGGGCTCTCACCTTTGGACTCCTCTCCTGGGAGGCCACCTATGCGGTGGCGTTCTTCGCCTTCCTCGTCTTTTATGTGCTCACCTTTTATTACGTGGGCAACCGCATGGGAGGAAAGGTCGCAGGATTTGTGGCCGGACTCTTCGCCATGGTGGATGTGGGTGCCTTTCGGCAGGGCGGCTTTATCTTCACCGTGCGCTGGGGTGTTTGGCCCCTCACCCTCTCGGTGGCCCTCACGCTGCTGACTCTCACCTTCCTGAACGACTACCTGAAGGAAAAGCGGAGCCCAAAATGGGCGATAATCGCCGGCTCCATATCGCTGCTGACACACCCCATGTCTCTCATGCTCATCCTTCCTGCCTCCTTTTTTATGGCGTGGTTTTATTTCGCCCATGGCAGGAAACTGGGTGATCTGTTCTGGCGGTCCGTGCTCGTCTTCTGTGGAGCCTGCGCCCTCTCGGCCTGGTGGCTTATCCCCTTCTTCCACTACGGAACCGAATATTCCGCCCACGTGAGCGCCCTCTCTGGCACCATCAACAACCTCGCCTCGGGGCTCATGGATCCCGCCCCCTGGGGCAGTGCCTGGTCCTGGGCAGCAGCGCTGGGGATCCTGGGGGGCGTTGAACTGTGGCGACGTGGCTCCGCCTTTGCCATGGCCTTGATCGCCACCTCAGCCTTCGCACTCCTGGGGAGCACCACCACATTTCTGGCGGGACTGGGGCTCTTTGACCTCATGCCCATGTTGCGTCATGTGCAGTTTCCCCGATTTTTACTCTTCGTCAAAGCAACAGCCTATCTGGCCGGTGGGTATTACGTGGGACAAGTGCTCCTGAAAAAGGTCACAACCAAAAACCGGCCCTCCCGTCCCTGGGCAGTCACCATGATCTCGCTGGCCATTCTCTCGGCACTGACCCTGCCTCTCCTCCATCACCTTTATGAAAAGAAGATCAAGCCGCTTTCGGATTTTCCAACCCGACCACCCATGCGCGCAGGGCTCCAAAAGATTGCCCGGATTCTCCAAAAGGACGCCGCCGACAAGGGAGGCTTTTTCCGGGTCGTGCTCGCGGGCAGTTTTGGTGAACATCGTACCACAGGGTTCCCTCTCCTGGTCGATCGCCCCTTTGTGAAGTTCACCTTTGTTCCCTCCGACACGTATAAATATCGTTCCAAGACCGCGGTCTCCCACATTCCCAACACAGAGCAGGAGATGAAACTCATGAATGTGGCCTACGTCGTCTCCGTGGGGCCATACTCCCTCAAGGGGATCACCGAGATAGCCCGGGAGGATGGCGTGTACCTGTATCGCTTCGATAAATACACCCCCCGGCGGGTCCACTGCGAAGGATGCAAGGCACAAATCCTCTCTTTTGAAGACAGAGAAGTTTCTCTCACGCTCTCCGACCTTCCCCCACAAGGAGGCTGGATCCGCTTACCCATCTCACCCTTCCCCCGCTGGAAAGCATACAACAACGGCACCCCTCTCCCGATTCACCCCTATAAACCCACTTCACGGATAACCTATATGGGCGTCTGGGCCAAAAACGGCAGCCTCACCTTCCGGTATGAACGGGAATGGCCGGACTGGACGGGAGATCTGATCACCCTCTTCATGCTGCTGCTGCTTATTGTTCCCGCACGGTATTCATCTCCAGCTCTCTCCCGCATTGGAAACCGGGTGCATAAGCGGCTCAGCACCCTTTGGGATTTTGTTCTCCGCCGCTCCCCTCACCGCACCAGATGGTTCACCTGCACTGCGCTGATCATCGGTCTTTTTGCGGGGATTTTTATTCTCTTCTCAATCCGCTCTTTCAGTTCCCCCGCCCAGCTCTCTTTGTCCAAGGCCCATGTTACGGTCACCTCGGGGGGCACCTCCAAGGCCTGCACATGGTTTTACCCCCAGCGATTCCTCTGCGGTGAGGGCATCTCCTACGTGGGACTGGAATCACGCCTCGTGGGAGGAGAGGTGAGGACCGGCATTTTCCTCCACCCTTCCCGCGACAGGAAGTATCAACTCACCTGGAAGGGGGTCCTTCTGAAAAAAGGACTCACCCTGTTCGCTGCCATAGACGACGCAGCCAACACCACCCGAGGCCTCCCCCTCACCATCACCGCATCCTTTGATGGCAAACCGTTGGGAATAATCACCCTCAGGCGGCGTGGCGAGTTTCGCACAGCCCTTTTCCCCGTGACCGGGAAAAGTCGCGGGACATTGACCATCAACTTCTCCTCCTCTGCGGCGGGAGCAACCAACTGCCTTATTCTCCCCACCGCCAACTAGCCTTTTACCAACAAAGAGAAGTGGATTTACAGAAAATCGAGGGGACTGGACTCTCCATAATAAATCGAAAACACACAGGCCCCCTCACCTTCCAGAAGGCAGGTCTCCTTGGTGATGGTCGCCTCCCCGATATGGAGGTTGTCCAGAAAACCAACCAGTATTCCCATGAAGAATTCGCAAAAAAGCGGGAGCTTCACAGGGCGATCCATGAGAATAACAGAGAAACTGGTCCCCGACATGCGTTGATCTATCTCCATCTCCAGGGGGCGAAACCATTTTGTCAGATTTTGCCCATACATCTTCACCACCCGTGAGATGTTCGGCAGATGGGAGGAGCTGTAGACCCGCAGCTCGGCGATATCCAGTTTTCTCAGTTGTCCTGTGTTGAGTTGGTTTTCGGGATCAGCCAGGCGTTCGAGGGAATCTTCATCGACCACGCTCCGCTCCATGAAGATCTCGTCACGAAAGGTCTCCACAAAATACTTCCCCATCTCGAAACCAAAATCCGACATCTGGTTGGTGATATGGATATCAACCGCCGCAAAAACCACGGAGAGTGATCGGGCCGTGATCCATTCATCCAAATCGGGACTCTGGGCCATGATCATTTTTTCCTGAGCGGGCAGGAGGGAAAGAAAGCGATGATACGCAACCGTTCCGAGTATCTCGGAAAAATATTGTTTGAACATATTGAAGAGGGTGTGGCGTACAGTAGCTTTTGATTCCATAAATAGATTTCAATCCAATGGTTGTAGCCAGTGTATTCGATTTATCAATTTTTCCAAAAAATTAATCACGCTTTTTGCCAA
>JAHJLU010000522.1 GCA_018821745.1 Myxococcota bacterium
CGCTGTGGTAAAAAGGGTATCACCCTGATAGCCCGCAGCGGGATCTCCCGAGAGGCGCACGCCCAGGAGCCCGCCCCCCACTCCCACAGTGAGGCGCAGCTGGCGCACAGGGCGAAAATCCCACAAAATTTCTCCCGTGAGCTGGGGGAGGAAGACGTCGATGCGGCCCATTTCATAGGAGGCGCTGCCCTGATGAAAGGCAAGGGTCCCCATAACGCGCAAGGGGCCACCCAGGCGATGACTCCCCGAGAACCCTCCACCCTGAAGCGTAAGCCCGGGGGCTGCGTCGATCCGCGCGACCCCGGCGAAGCCCCCGAATTCCCAGCGGGAGTCATTGGTTTCTATGGTGCGCTGTTCCAGCACGGCGCGCCCGGCGAAGTCACTGCTGGTCCGGGAGAGACGCACCCGCCTCTTTTTGGGTCGAGAACGCCGGACTGGGGGCCTCTTTTTAGGCAGGGGTCGTGTGGAAAGATCGGCGGTGAGAAGCTGCGCCGCTGCCAGAGCGAGCAGTCGCTCCCTGTCCATTGCCGCGTCGGAGATCTGCAGCGTGCGCCGGACTGAGCTCCCCGCACCCCTGTGGGTCAGGGTCAGAAGATACACGGACCCTTCGCACTCGACGCGGAGAAGATAACGCCCCGCGTGGCGACGCCGGGCCTTGGGCAACAGGGAGAGGTGGAGGGGGAGCTCAAGACGCAAAAGACCCGTGAGCCTGCCGGCGTCAACCACGGGGCAGAGAACGGCCACGGTGGGGCGGTCCTGGGCCAATGCCCCACGGGGGGCGGCCAGGGTGGCGAGCGTCATGAAGACCACCCGTGCCTTCATCTGAGGAGCTCCTTCATGTCCGGGCTGTGTAACGTCCCCGGGAAACGCCTGAGGTAGTCACGGGCCAGCCCGGAAGCCCGAGACTTTTGACCTGCCTTCGCCCGTGCACGGGCCTCTCCCGCCAGTGCGTCCATGGCCAGCGTGCCCGAGGGTGCGGCCGACAGGTACTGCCGGTAGGCATGTGCCGCCTGGGCGTAGCGCCCGAGGGAAAACCGCAGCTGGGCCAGCAGGAACAGCGCAGTGGTCCGGTTGGGATCTCCGCCGTGAAGCACTGCCACCTGTTCCAGCAGGCGGACGGCGCCTGCGGTATCTCCCGCTCCCCGTGCCACATCCACCTGGGCAAGCAGCGTGCGCACTGTCGGTGACTTCCTCAGAGATCGTAGCAACTTTGTATTCTTTGTGCAAGTATTATTATTATTCGTTTTGTCGCCGCAGGGTCCTGGCAGGCTCAGGCTCCGTGGATCCGATGTCCACTCCATCCCCGCTGACAACAGCGTGGAGTGCCCACCGTTCATGACGGATACACTGCCCTCGGACACCTGTACCACAACAGCACCACCCTGGCGGACCTCCACGGTGAAGCGGGTGCCAACGACAGCGATCGCCACTTCGCGGGCGAGGACGGTGAAACGCCGCTCCTCTTTGCGGACGACGCTGTAGGTGCCCTTCCCTGAGTGCTGAAGGATCCTGATGTCCCTTGTGGTGCCCCGGTCCATGGCGAAGAGGGCCCCATGAGTGAATAGCGCGGTGGATCCGTCGCTGAAGGTGACCTGACGGGGATCGTGCGTCCGGGCGGGGCGGGTCGTTGACAGCCGAGGGTTGCTCATCGCTGGCTCCTCAATGGTAAAGGGGAGGAAGGGCGACGAAGGTTCCCGCAATGCCACGACAAGGATCACGAGGGTCAAGGCACACCCCAGCGCGAGGCCGCCAAATGTGTATGCGAGCCGGGGGTTAAAACTCCGGGCGCGGAGGTGGGCCTCGTCCAGACGCTCGCCGATGGCGGCCCAGTTGCGATGCTGCCTCGATTCATCCCAGTATTTTTCCCGGGCGGCGCGGGCCGCGTCAATATGCTCTTGCATGACTCAACCTCTTCTGAAGGCGTTTGGTAGCCTTTGCGATCCGTCGCTTGACAGTAGCCAGGGAGACCTCGCACAACACCGCCACCTGTTCCATCGGCAGTTCATCCACCGCATGCAGGACGAAAGGCACCTGCAGCTTGAGCGGCAGAGCGTCCAGGGCCTCCCGAAACTGCCCGATCAGCAGCGGATCCCCCGTGGACGACTCCTTCTGTGGCAGCTCCTCGGGGTCGGGTCCACCGGTACGGTGCCTGATCCTGTTTTTAAGGCGCCGATAGGCACAACGGACGGCAATAGTCCCGATCCATGGCCTGAGACGTGACGGATCCCTGAGCCCTCCGATGGAACGGAACACCTCCAGGAAAGTCTCCTGCAGCACATCATCGGCCTCGCAATCATTACCCAGCAGGGAGAAAACGATGTGGCCAACAAAGCGGGAGTACCCGTCGTACATCTCCCGGAAGGCGGCCTCGTCTCCTTGTGAAACGCGGAGCACCAAATTTTCGTCCTGTGCGATACGATCTCTCCTCATATCTCTCTTCAGTGGAGCCCACAGTGAAAAATCGGCTCAAAAAAATTTATAATACTGAAAAAAATTTGTAACTCGAGGAATCCTTTACGACAGAAACCCCCTTTGGGGGAGATATTTCAACGTGAAGGGAGACCTGACGCATCGTACCTGGCGTGGACGTCGCCTTTGGCACACATCGACTTGCGGGGGGCACCTGAATATGTTCTACTCCTTCATACATGTTCAAACCACCAAGGGCCACCGTGGCCCCATGGAAGAGGAAGCGACAACATGAAACTGCCACTCTCTTTACTCATTCTCATCGTCGCGGCGTCGCCGTCGCTCATGGGCTGCGAAGCCAGCACCACGGTCCAGACTCGTATCCGCATGCCGGCACACGCATCTCCTTCGAGAGAAAACCTGCACGTACGCGTCCTGCGTGCTTACCGTTTCAACGTCCCCCTGGAGCTTCCCGGCAACAGGTGTCCCTCCTATTCTGAGATGAAGCGAAAAGAACTGACGGGATCAATCTCCCGGGTCAAGGACGGCTTTCAGGTTACACAGACAGCCATCCCCTCGGTGCCCGAGTTCTGCCTCGCCGCCTGGTACGACGCCAATCAAAACGGGATAATCGACGCAGGAGACAGCCTTGGCCACCTTGAAGTGCCCTTTCCCAGACAGCCCAGCCGCTTCTTTCACTCCAACCGATTCCACAGTCCCCCGGTAGTGCTGCGCCCGATCCGCTGAAACGAGAGGAACACCCATGAAAATCATGAACCGAACAATAATCGTCATGCTTGGGCTTTCATTGATTGCCTGCACATCAAAAGGAAAAAAAACTAAAAAGACCCCTGAGAAAGCCCCGACCATGGTGAGGGTGTGGGATACAAAAGGGTTCAAGGTTCCCGAGTCGGTGATGTACGACCCAAAGAGCCAGCTGCTGTTTGTCTCCAACATTGGAGGCAACCCGACCCAGAAAAATAAAAATGGGTTCATCGCCACGGTGAACCTCATGGGAGTGACTCAGAATCCTTTCTGGTTGACCGGGTTGAATGCTCCCAAGGGGATGGGGATCCTCGGTGAGACCCTTTACGTGACAGACATTGACCGGGTTATTGCCATCAATATTCCCAAAGCCGCCATTGAAAAAACATGGACCGTGGAGGGGGCCAAATTCTTGAATGATATTGCTATCGGCGGCGACGGGAGCGTGTTCATTACCGATATGATGGCGAAAAAGATTCATATTATCAAAGGTGGTCAGTTGGATACCTTTTTAGTATTGCAGTACGACCGACCCAACGGGCTGTTTACAACCGGCAGCACGCTCTGGGTGGGGACCGCCCTGGGCCTGGTAAAAATCGACACCCGGTCAAAGACCATCACGCTGGAGATTGATCACAAAGGCGGCATTGACGGCCTCAAAGCTCTGGGCGATGGAGGCTTTCTTGTCAGTGACTGGAAGGGCAAGGTTGAAATCATCAAGAAGGGGAAGGCACCTGTGGTGCTCAGCGATACGTCCCATGAGAAAATAAATGCGGCGGACTTTGAATTTATCCCCCAAAAGAACCTGATTATTGTCCCCACCTTTTTTGACAACCGGATCGTCGCGTACCAATTGCGATAATGCTGTAGGGAAGAAACCGCTCTGTCACGAGGACCCTCAAAGGTGTTCACCGATATTGCAGCCGTTTCGTTCACCGTTTTTGCTCACCACGACATTGGCTGAGGCGCGGATGAGGGTCCCGTTTCCACCCGGACATGCGCCCAGGGCGGTGGTCATTTCCCGCTCCCGTGTGAGCTCGGCGGCGGGGAGGTCGCCAAGTGCGAACCCTCGTCGGCCGATTCGGTGCATTCATACAACGCCTCCAGGAGCGGGATCAGGGACGCTCGCCTCCCTTAAGTCCCGTGAGGATGCTTCCTTTCGTTGAGAAAAAAACTGAGTTTCATGGCTGATATCTGCCTTTCATTCGGTTTCTTTGGGCATCGCCGGGAGAGACTGTTATGAAAACCCGGGGTCCTGCCACCTACGGTTTTCACCAAACCCTCCCTTTGTGCTATGGTAGGGCAGCGATCCGCACCGATTCTCTGACCCGAGCCAGACGTTATGAACACATCTATCCTTGAGACAATCCGCCACCCTGACTCCTGCCCGGTCACAGGCCTGCCCATAGAAACCAATATTTCATGGGCATACACCGGTGACAACTCCGCCGTCGTTTTTGGTCTGCTCGATAACAGGATTATCCTCACCAGGGACATCGGGTACTCGAACAAATCTGATATCGATAAATATATCTCTACCCTCGACGACATTCTGCTTAACGGGGTCCCTCAGGGTCAACCATTTGTGATCATTGAGAATGTCGCCGAACTTTCGGGGAGCACAATCGGCGCCAGACGTCATTTCATCAATAAGATTCTCACCCTCCCGAACCTCAGGGGGCTCATCTTTCTGAAGGCCAACGTGGTCCTGCGGACAGGAGTCAAAGTCGGTGCGGCGCTGCGCAAGCCCCATTTTCAGGTGAAGCTTTGTGACACCTATGCAAGTGCCGTGCAAGCTGCCTATACCATGCTTCAGATGGATGCTCCCAGCGCCACTAAACCCGCGCCTATCAACGACGCCCTCCCGGGGGTCACAGTCAGGAATGACCGGGGTCTCACTGCCGGGCTGCCGGTTACCGCGCCTGAAAAATGGCAGAACATCCGGCTCACTCCAACCTACTCGGTCTCCTTCTCCATCATCGGAGATCGCATCCTCAATACAACACTCATGGGTGACGCCGGTGACGACGGAATCCCGCTCCTTTTTGCCATGCGGGAGCGAGTCCTCGAAGATCCGCGAATTTCCCCCACCCATATTGTAGAAATTATGGATTGTGGCCTCGTGGGGAAGGGGTTGTCCAAGCAGGCACGGATCCAGTTTGCAGAGCACATGAAAAAGGAAGGGGGCCGGCTGCTGGCTCAGATCGCCTACAGGGGCTCCTTTATGGTGAACGCGGTCATTCATCTCTCCCAGGCTTTTCACCGGCCTCCCTTTCCTCTTCTCACCACCGGCACCTACCAGGAAGCCCTTGACAGAGCCCAGACCATACTTCTGGAGAGTGGGTACGGGCCGCACATTGCCAGGTTCACCTCCCCGCTCTTTTCCACTTCGGTGGGCACCGGCACCTGCAGTTGCGAGCTCCACAACCGGGATATCCTCTACATCAGCTTTTCGGGTTCCATACAGTCCCCCGATCTGAGACCCTTTGAGGAGGTTATTTTCCTCGCGCTCAAGGAGCTTCTCGCGCTCTCGCCTCGGCAGCACTACCGGATTTTTGACATCACGGACCTCAAGAAGATCACCTTTGGTTCTCAGCGAGCGGTGATGAAGATAGCCAAAAAGCTCCATGACACAAGACCTGTCCCCTTCGGCCTCGTCATGGGGAACGCCTATTTCTCCAGTCTTCTCATAAATATCATCCGGGCATTCTCCCCCCTGAAAATTTACGCGGTCAGCAACCTGGAAGAGGCCTACTCCATTATCGACGCCCACAGGAAGACCGAATATATCCCGGAAAAGTCATCCACGGAGGATGAGGAGTCATCATCCCTGGTGCATGAACTGCTGCGAGTGCTCGGCTCCATCAGTTGGAACGATCCAGGGGATGTCTACTTTGATTCCATAGACAAAAATCATCCCTTCCGCGAAGTGTACAACGCCCTCTCTGTCATCAAATCCGATATCGGCGACATGATAAAGGAGCGGGACAAGAGGGAGCGTGATCTGCAGTTACTCAAGCGGCTGGCCGAAGAATCAGACCGCGCCAAGTCCGAGTTTCTGGCCAACATGTCCCACGAGATCCGCACACCCATGAACG
>JAHJLU010000043.1 GCA_018821745.1 Myxococcota bacterium
CACCTGAAATGGCTCCGCGGCATCGACCGCGAAAGAACACAGACCCCTCTCGCGCCGCGTCGGGTGCGATTCCTGCTCTGTCAGACGCTATGCTGGATGCGCTCAAGCCTCCTCCCCGAAAGGCCGTCCCCCGTAAGGATCAGGATGCCCCGGTGGTCTCCGGCGAAATCACCTCGACCGATCCTCCCGAGCCCCATGGGTATGTACAGGATCCGGTGACCGCAGGCGATGCAACGGAGCCTCTCTCCTCCGTTGACTCCCGAGTGGGATCTTCTCCCAATATTAATGAAATGCTCTCTGAAGACCAGGTTCGAAGAGACCGGCTCCGCCAGGAGTTGAAGACTGCTATCTCGCAGCTTCCCAGCCCCTTTGCGCTGGTGAGTCGGGTGGAAAAGGTTCAAAAAGAGAAGGCGGGCGCCGGGTATTCTTCCTATGAGCCCTTGGGCGAGGTGCGGGGCAGCTCCGGCGTCTCCGGAGGGATGATCGCCATCACCGCCCCCGAGGACTCCCATATGCCGACAAACGGAGCATCAGGCTCCATTGTAGTGGCCGACGAGATCAACGAAGAGCTGGCGGATGCGCCGACAACTCAGAAGCGTGACTCTGTATCCATCAGCAAAGAGGCTGTTGTATCGGTGGAAGATCTTCAGCCCATGGCCACAGGCAGTATCCAATTGACTGAACCCCGGCCAGAGCCTCCCGCGAGCCCCGTACCCCAGGATCTTCCCCCACCGCCGCCACCACCTGCCAAGGGTTCCCGGAAGAAAAAAGGTGCCGCCGCTTCTCCTGTTTCCCTGCCGCAATCCACAGCAAGGCCCGAACTCCAAAAGCCAGCGGCACCACAGCAGGCTGCTGCGCAGCCAGCGGCCCGCAAGCCTGCTGTCACTCAGCAGGCGGCACCGAAGCCCGAGGCCACAAAGCCAGCGGCATCTGCTCCTGTCGCTTCCTCCCGGACCGCCACGCCGCTGGTGGCCTCTCCGCCTCTCTCCGAGTTTGTGCCCCCTCCTCCTGCGGTCACCCAACAGGGCAATATCCGGGGTATTGTGGCTGAAAAAGAAATACCTCACAAGGGTTTCTCCCAGCTTGAGGAAGATTTTTTCCAGACGGAAATCAAACCGGAGAATGACTACTCGGGGCTTGAAGATATTTTCGGCAAGATCCAGGAAGAGCAGGGCGCTAAAAAGGGTTTCTTCTCCAGCCTGAAGAACCTCTTCATTGCAGATGCGACTCCCCGCCCCGGCAATGGCGGAACTAAAAGAAATGTCGCCCCTCGCCGCCCCTCCCTCGACGGGACCACCAATATCAAACCCGCGGAAAATACAAACACCGAGCCATCCACGCCTTCGGCAAAAGCCCCGGTGGCTGCTCCCACAAAAGCCCCGGTGGTTACTCCTGCCAAAGCCCCGGTAGCAGCTCCTGCCAAAGCCCCGGCCCCAACCGCAGTCCCGGCCCCTACCTCCCGGGAGGAATCAGGGAGCGACAAGCCCCAGCCAAAACCACAGACTGCTCCCACCGTGTCTGGACAGGCATCGGGTGGCCCAACCCAAAAGCCAACCAGAGGCCAGCGCAAGGCTACCCGAAAGAGAAAACGGAGGTAATATGGCCTCCCATCGTGTTGTCATTGCTGTCACGGGGGCGTCCGGAGTCCTTCTGGGCAGGCACTGTCTCGAGATTTGCAGCACCCTGCCATCGGTGGAGACCCACCTGGTGGTGACCGATGCGGCAAAAAAAGTGATCGTCCATGAGCTGGGCAAAGGGGCTCTGGAAGAATTTACGGGGCTGGCAACCGTGTGTCATCCTCAGGAGCGCGTGGAGGCGCGTATCGCCAGCGGATCCTTCGACACCGCCGGCATGGTGATCGCCCCCTGTTCTCTCCACACTGCCATGGCCCTCTCGGCGGGTCTTGGGGGGAATCTGGTGGAGCGCGCCGGTCAGGTGCATCTCAAGGAGCGCAGACCCCTTGTGCTGGTGCTCCGGGAGTCCCCCCTCGCTGCCCATCATCTGACCCATCTTGCCCAACTTGCCGGTGCCGGTGCGGTGATAATGCCCGCCTCACCGCGGTTCTATCTCTTCCCCACGAGCATGGACAACATGGTCAAAGACATGGCGCTCAAGGCCCTCTCCTATCTGGCGCTGCCCGGTCTGCCCCGTGCTGAGTATACACCCACCGAGTCCTAGGGAGTGCAACACACGGCAGCGAGCCTGTTATCACCGCGCAAACTCCATGGGGCAGCTTTGGGAAAAGATGTTTTCAAATCAAACGACATAGGGTATTTTAGTGCTCTGGCCGGTTTTTTTGCGGGTGTGTTGCTGCAGCGCGACACGCGGTTGCCCGCGGGACGGCCGGCTCAGGAGGAATGAATGGCCATCACAAAACAATTTGATTGCACGCAGTGTGGCGCCCAACTGGAATATGATCCCGACGTGGGTGCGCCTGCGTGTCCCTATTGCGGGCACGAGGAGGCGGTTGTTCACGAGAAGAAGGATCGCAAAGAGGCCGTTGAGGAGCTTGACTATCTGGAGTTCCTCCAGAAGGGTGAGCCCGAAGAGATGCAGGAGCAGGTGACCGTTCAGTGCGAAGCCTGGTACGCCAAGACCACCCTTGACCCCCATGTGACCGCCAGCGAGTGCCCCTTCTGTGGCACTCAGATCGTGACCCAGGGCGAGTCCGAGCGGGTTATCAAGCCCAAGTCCATGGTCCCCTTCAGTGTGGGCAAGCAAAAGGCAATTGAGGTATGGCAGGCGTGGATTCAGGGCCTCTGGTTTGCCCCCAACAAGCTCAAGAGCAGCGTGAAAGACGCGGAGAACCTGGCGGGCATTTACATCCCCCACTGGACCTACGACGCGGAGACCCAGACCGCCTACGACGGCGAGCGGGGCGATGACTACTGGGTCAAGGAGAACGGGGAGAAGAAGCTCAAGGTGAAATGGCGCCGGGTGTCGGGAGATGTCTATGTTCCCTTTGACGATGTCCTGGTTGTCGCCTCCGACGGC
>JAHJLU010000523.1 GCA_018821745.1 Myxococcota bacterium
AACGTGAACAATGTGAACAACAGCGGGCCCGGTGAGTGTACCGTGATCGATCTGCCCCGGCAGATGGAGTGCAATCCCGGCTATAAGTGCACCATTATGGAAGTTGATGGTTCCATTGGATGCGTGAATAATGGCCCGCTCTCCATCGGAGATGTGTGCGTTCCCATATCTCCCGGGGTTACTCAGGACGGTTGTCCTGCCCTCTCCGTGTGTGTCCCCAAAGATAGTGAGTTGGGGATCTGCCAGGCATATTGCGAGGCGCTCTACTATCCATGCCCGAGAGAAGGGGAGATCTGCTATACCGAGGTTGATGTCGATGGAGGGACGGCCAAAATTTGTGAACCTGCCGATGAGTGTGATCCCTACTGGAATCCCTCTTTGGGTGCCGACGCTCGATACGGGTGCGCCGCCGACGAATTCTGCTACGGCTTTATGGCCGGTGAAATGCAACGGAAATGCGTCTCTGAGAATGATTCAACCAAGGTGATCGGGGACAAGCTCAAGGGTGAACCCTGTTCAGAATCTCTGGACTGCGCTCCGGGACATGTCTGCTTCGGCAGCCCTACCGAGGCGGTATGCAGCTACCTCTGTAACACCCAGGAAGATTGTGGTATTGATTATTGTACCCGACTCTCCCCCGACGATGAATACGGTCTCTGTATGTAGAAGAGGCTTTACCACCCCAATCCCCGGAGAATGAAAATGCAGCGATTTTTCCTTCTTTTCTGCCTGTTGGTGATTCCGTCCCTCTCTTTTGCAAACACTTCTTGGACCAGGGTCAATGGCCAGGAGGGGCAGGACAACTGGGTCTTCTCCATGGACGCCATCGACCCGAATACCGCATGGTTCATAGGCAGCGTTTCCAATAACGGAAACACGGAAATCAAAGGGTTTCGCATGACCAACGGGACCAGCTTCTCCTCCATGACCCTCCCCGTGGGAGGTGGAACCATGACCATGTTTACGGATCTGAGATTTGTGGATACCCAGGTCGGGTTTATCACCGGAATGGATATTTCCCTTCCGTTTAAGGCCGATTTTTCCACGAATATTCTCTGGCGGACCACAAATGGCGGTGGATCATGGGAGCTGGTGGACGACACCATCGACGAGATGATCATCCGCATGGCTGCGTTCCCTACGGGTGAGCTGTTCGCCGTATCCGACAAAAGTTTCTACGGGCTTTCGGGGAACACTCTGCAAAAGGGCGGAGCCGTGAGTATTGGAGATCTCTCTATCTCCACGCTCCATATGCTCACCCCCTATATGGGGTATATTGCCGGCGGTCAGGGGAGAAACGAGGAGAGCACCCAACTGCCCGGTCGCGGATTCGTGTTCAAAACCGTGGACGGTGGCGCCAACTGGGTTCCAGTGGTTCAGGAGCTGCCGTTCCAGGTCACGGCCATCTGGTTTATCAATGAGAACATCGGGTACATTGGCGGGGATGACGGGACCAATGGATACCTGAGAGTGACTGTTGACGGAGGACAGACCTGGAGTGACCAGACTCTTCCCCTCCATCCTGAACTCACAATCGACATAGAGCTCCCCTTCAAGTTCTCCCAAACCATAGATCCTCTCCCCCCTTCCTCCATCTCAGCCATCAGGTTTTTTGACTGCGAGCGGGGGGTCGCGCTGGGGATGGCGTGCACGGGAAGCTGTGATACTCCGGATGAGGCAAGCTACCTCACCATTTTCATGCGTACCTACGATGGCGGCATCACCTGGGTTATGGATCCCGATTATGAGGCCGTCATGGATGGATGGGGACAGATGGAGATGATGCCCAAGGTGGTCTCCGGCATGCAGGCCATGTCCTTTGTCTCCCCGAATAATGGCCTTATCGGGGGCCAGAATCTCATGGTGCTGCAATATACCGCCGACTCCCCTGAGGAGCTCCCCGAACCCGGTATTCCTTCCTGCAGTGGTTCAAATAACACCAACAACTCCACCACCAACAACACCAACAACGGGACCGGATTCAACGATGGGAGTGAATCCAGCGGTTGTGGTTGTGCCCACGCGGGTCAGTCCCGGGGATTCTCCCCTGCGGTGCTCTTTATGCTGAGTCTTTTCCTGGGCTTTGTTGCCCTCGGCCGCAGATATTCCTGACGCGGTCGGTCAGGGTGTCTCTCAATTGCTGACAGGGTTGAAATGAGTGGGCCACGAGGGGGCAGTCTCTCCGAGCTCGCGGGCATACAAGGTCCACCGTCCCACCACCAGTTTGACATAGGTACGGGTCTCTCCAAAGGGAATTTCTTCGATGAATTCGTCGGCGGCAATGGGCTTTTTGCGTCTCAGCCAGCGCCTGACCTGATGAGGACCGGCATTATAGGCGGCGATGGCCAGTGGCCAGTTCCCACCGAACATTTTGGCCAGTTTTGCCAGATATGCGGCGCCGAATTCAATGGCGATGCCAGGCTCGAGGAGTTCGCCCACGTGGAACTGCGTATGGCCCAAATCAGTGGCGATTTCATTTCCTGTGGGGGGGATCACCTGGAATAATCCGAGCGCCGATGCGTGACTGACGATAAATGGTTCAAAGTGGCTCTCGGAGAGCATCAGGCCATAAAGGAGGGCTGCGGGGACACCGTGCCGTGCCGCACTCTCCCGGACCTGTGAGAGGTATGGGCGGGGCAAATAGGTCCCCCATCGCGGGGCAAGGTGCGGCCAGCTCTGGGAGAGTGCCAGTTTGCTCTTAAGTTGGGGAGAGAGGGTACTCTTTTTTTGAATCCAGTCTCCTGTTTCCTTGCATTTTGGAGGGTTACCCTCCGCCAGGTCCCAACAGCGCCAGAGATCAAATTTTTGTTTTCGTCTCTTCTTTGACGTGGCGGAGAGACCCCGGTACAGGCATTCAGATGCCATTTTGGGCAGCCCCTGCTCAAGCAGAGAGAGTCCCACCGAGAGCTGTCGATTGAGGGAAGCAGTTGCCAGCGCCCGGCTCAATTCCCAACCCCGTGGGGTTGCCGCGGAGATGAAGAGCGGCAGCGGTCGGGGATGATTTGAGGAGCGTGCGTTCATGAGCGAGGAGAGGCGCATGTAGAAGCTGCGGACAGGTTTCCTGATTGCGATGGTGTGAGGGTAAAGGTCCTCCGAAATTTTCCGGATCCAGTAATCCAGCTTCTCCCTGTCCCGCCCCCAGACAGACTCCTGACTGCGCCTCCAGATCTTCAGGGCATCTTTTAATCTCCCTGTTTTATAGGCGCTGTAGCCACGGACAAAATCCAGATAGGCACCCGTGGTCTTTGTGGAGGCAAGCAGGGTACGGATTGCCCGGTAGTCCCCCGCCAGGAGGAATGTCTTTACCGTGCTGCGGAGCAGTTTCATGGATGGTGAGGTGCGCCACAGGGCGAGGAGGGACTTGGCTTCCCGGGCAGGTGGTACCACGTGGATCCGGGCTCTTGTTGTCAATTTCTCTATTTCGGGAGTTTTTTTCTGATTTTTAAGGACTTCTAGGGCTTTTCCATACTCCCCTTTCATTATATGGTAGCGGGCTCGCCGCAGGGGGAGCTCGCAGGCTCCCATGAATTGGGGCACCAGATCCAGCTGTCCTCTCCGGAAGAGGGGGTCAAGGAGTGGTTTTCTCTGGGTGCAGGGGATGGTTTTAATCAACTCCAACCGGGTGTTGGCATTGAGCGCTGCGGGAGCGTAAAAGAGCACAAACCTGAGGAGCTCTTTTTGGTTCTTCAATTCGTGGGTTTTTGCCGTGGCGAGCGCTTCGAGCAGATATTCTGTTCCTTTGGGGTGCCCAGGGAAACTCTTCCACAGGGTCATAAAAATGAACGCCTTTCCCGCTGGCCGGGCGAGCTCTGCGGCGATTCGGGCTATCCGAAGCCTGGGTGAGACGGCGCAGGGGTCCGAAGTGAGCCATTTTCCAAGGCCCGGGAGAAAAGCTCTCCCTGCAAGGATCTCCTTGAAAAAGGGATACACCTGGAGAATCACCTCTGTTTGTTTGTTTTTTTGCAGGGGCAGTGAGAGCAGGGATGCAAGGGCAAAGGAGCGGTACGGGGCAGGGAGTGCCTTGAGTTTTTCTACCCGGGAGAGGGCTGCAGTACTCTTCCCCCGCTGGATGAGGGAGAGCAGTGAATTGACTTCACGTGCGGATTTTCTCAGGTCGCTGTTGGGTGTTTCTTTGACAGGTTCCCCAAAAAGCAACAGGAATACGAAGAAATAGGTCATCTCCCTCCACTATATGTCCCGCTGGAGAAATAAAAAACTTCCTTTTTCGTGCTCCAGGGATACAGGTAATCTACCACTGCTTTGTCAGGAGTCACCCCTTTCCAGGATTTTTTCGTGATGCTTTTTGAGGCGCCGGAGAAGGTGAAGATTGCCTGGTATTTTTTGCCTTTTTTCCTGAACTGGTATTTATTTTTTATGAAATGGGTGCCGCTCTCGAACTCCAGCATGTGGGCGAACAACCGCTGGATCCCTTTTGAGTTCACGTGATAGATGCTCATTACAGTCCAGGTTGTCTCGCCGCTGCTGTATTTGAAGACGGTGACAAATTCGGAGACACCATCGCCATCGAGGTCCATGATTTTAAAGCTCAGAACATTCTTTGCGTCGAAAGCCAGCGGAGTGTAGAAGAAGCTTGCGCCCACGTCTCCCCCGATGATCGCCAGGAAACGATCCGCATAGACCGCCCGCTCCGACAGTTTGCCCGCCAGGAAATTACCGATGACGTCCATTTTAACATCGCTGCTGGAGATGGCCACCTTGTCCAAAAAGGAGTCCATGAGCAGTTTGGCTCCACCGAATTCCAGCCGGGTCATGGCCGAAGTCTTGATCCCGTCGAGGGTCATAATGGTCTCCGGCATGCCTGCCACAGCGCTGTCCGTATCGTAGACGCTGAGGTTTATGGGCAGGAGTGGTGCGCCGTACTGCAGCCCGAACTGTCCCCAGGGAATTCCCAGCTCCAGGGCGTACCCGAACTCCTGCTTGACCACCTTCCCCCGCGCCTTTTTTGGGAGGCCTTTTACCACCCCTTTGAGGGAGTCGGTTGGCGGAAACACAGTAATTTTATTTCTCTTATTGTTAATAGTGAGGGTAAAATGGTCATTCTTGGTGCTCGGTCGTTTATCGCGGATAATCCGTGAGTCGATCACCTCGATGAGAAAATAGAGCCCCTCATCTTTGACGTAGGAGCAGCGAAGGGCCACGCCCAGGTCTGTTTTTCCCCGCATGTTCTGTTTGCCCTTGATGACATCGCCCGTCCCCAGGTTGAGGGGAGTGAGTTGGTCCCACTCATTAAGGATTCCTTCAACCCGGATGGCGCGTTTTTGCGACTCGGGGCACACGAGGCGGATGGGTGCCGAAAAGAGTGTGGTGGCTATAAGCAGAGTGGTAATCATGATCACCTCGCAGTGTATTATTTTCGCCGTGATTTGCAGATACGGCTTTTAATAATTATTGACTGGGTAGTGGGCAGGGTGCGGCCAAAGGAGGCTACCTTCACATCGCCGCTTCTGGCACCCACGGGAACCATGGCCTCGGCTTTGTTTGAGTTGATGATTTTTGCCGGCATCACCTGGCTGCCCAGGTAAAAACGGACCCTTTTATTGAAATTGACTCCCGAAATGAGGATGGTGTCCCCGGGACAGGCCAAAGTTGGCGAGATCTGGTGGATCCGGGCATAGGGGGGAGCCATGGTAAACCAGCCACGGGCGGTGCCCGAGGTTTTGGGGCAGATGACCTTGAGGTATCCGCTTTGGGCTCCCCTGGGAATCATTACATGGAGGATAGTGTGGCTGATACGGGAGGTGACCCTGGCCTTCACCGCTCCGGGGAACTGGACCTGGGCGTCGGGGCAGAAATTTCTGCCTCGGATAGTCATTTTATCGGAAATCCAGCCCATGTCGGGGGTGACACTCGCCACTACGGGCTGGGGGTATCCCACACGAAATACAAAGGAGGTCTTCACACGGGTCCGGCCGGTCTGGACAAAGAGGGATCCTGTGGCTGCGCCCTGGGGGATGCGTACCTGTATCTGGGATGGGGAGATGAAGCGCCTGCTCAGAGCAGCGTTGCCAAGGTAAAAGGAGAGGTCTTTCCTGAAGCGCGCCCCGTTGATTGTCACCAGTGTGCCGGGAGGGCCGAAATTGGGATAAATGGACGCGATATTACCCACGGGCGGGGCCAGGGAGATTGGCCCGCCGGGCACTTTGACCGTAAAGCGATAACAGGTGATTGTCAGAGTCCCCGAGAAGGTCTTCTCCGGTAGAAGTGCAGTGATGGAGCCCTCTGTCCTGCGGAGAATTTTCAGTACTTGTTTTCTCCAGGCAGCCTTGGGGTGGACCAGGTGAACCACGGGGCTGGAACAGAACTTTTTTCCTTCAATGGTGATGGTTCCTCTGTGCCAGTTGGTTTTGGGCCCAAAGGAGAGGGGCTGTGGTTTCGGCCACGCAACGGTAAAGGCTGATTTGCTGCTGTAATAACGCCGATAGGCATAAATCCGCAGGGATCCCTTTCCGCGACCCCGGATGGTCGCCCGGGCCAGAGTGTGATCGATGACCTTCAGCGAGAGTGCCGTATTGTTCCACAGTAATTTCATATCAGAAGGGAAATTCCGTCCGCGAATGGTTATTTCGGTGCCGGGGGGACCCTCCTCGGGAGATATGGAGGTGATCGCCACGGTGGGAGGCTTGAGCGTAAAGGATCCACGGGAGGTGGCAGTCCAGTTTCTGCAGGTGACCGACACGGGTCCACCCGAGAGCATGGTGGGGATCGAGAAGGTGAGACCGGTCCTGGAAGAGACCGTGGTGTTGGGCAGTTCTGTAGTGCCAATACGAACCCTCGCGTCGGGACACAGGTGGCGTCCCTTCAGGGTGACCTTCGTTCCGTACCATCCTGTTGCTGGTGAAAAACCACTGATAACCGGTGGATAATCGATAATGAGGACCACGCTGGTGGGTCGGATCCGACCGTAACTCCGGTGGTGGAAAATGTCGGTGCGGGCATTATTGGGAATGAACACCTCAACCTTGTTGGCCTTTAGATTTCGCACCCGGGTGATCACTCGCTGGCCAATCCAGAATTTATCCTGTGCAGTCAGACCTTCCCCGGTGAGGGTGACCCAGCGCCCGGGAGGGGATGCCTTGGGTTCAACCGCAGTGATAATACCGTAGGGGGCCTTAATGGTCAGGTTGTTGCCTGACGGAAAGGAACGACCGAAGCACCACAGGGTTACAGGCGCAGTTTTGCTCCCCCGGGGTACCAGGACTGTGGCAGTGTTGGATGATTTTTTCTGTACGGGCATGGAGATGTCGCCCAGTTTGACTTTCAGGTCCTTGCAGAAATTCTTGCCCTGGAGGACCACTTTGTCTTGAATCCACGCTGTGGTGGGGGAAAATCGGGAGAACAGTGGCAGCGGCTTAACCGTATAGGCAATGCGCGTTCCGATCTTTTTGCCGAAGCTGGTATGGGAAATGAAGCCCCCTTTGAGACCCTTGGGGATGAATACCTTTACTTCACGATAGCTCACATATTTCACAGGGAGGCTCATATAGCCCAGGTAAAACCTGGTAGTTTTTTCGAAAAACAGGCCTCTGGCTGTGATCCATGTCTGGGGGGGGCCGGCGTTGGGTTCAATGGACTTCAAAATTGTTTTATTCTTGATGATAAATCGCTTCGGGGCTCTCAATCGTCGGGAGCCCTGCTCCACTTCGATCCATCCTGACTTTGTCCCGTCGGGAATTTCAATGGTGATGGTACCCCGTGTAACTTTGATGGGTTTGATGACAACATTGTTGTAATAGACCTTCACCGTGGAGGTTTCAAAATTTTTGCCATATATGATGACTTTCCCGCCCCAGGGCCCTTCGTAGGGCTTGATGTGGGTGAAATCCATAAAGCCCCAGGAGGTGGAGACGGGGAAAAGGGTGAGAGCAAATGCGGTGATTGCAAAAATGCGCTGTAGCATAGTTCTGTCCTTTTTGAGAACAACGTGTTGGGTCTCATACTCGCAGGAAAGGTCTGCGGTCCGACATCGGGAAATCTCCCCGGCGGGCAGTGGTCATGTTAGTAGAATGGAAAGGCTTTGCCAACTAATTGCCATGGTTTTACCGCATTTTTTCTGTAACAGCCCTTTGAAGGATGCGCATCATTGCGAAAACCGAAAGCGGCTGGTGTTTTACATGGGCTATTATAGGATGTTTGGCATGTGCTGTTTGAATTTCACTCAAAAATATGTCAAGGTTCGGGTGCCCGAGGGCCCAAGGAGTACCACATGACATACGGTCTGTTAAACAAAACCAAGTATGAGCTGCTCAAGCTCTTCCCCAAGAAGACGTTCTCCAATATAGTGGGAAAATGGGCAGCCATACCATTTCCCGGGCCTTTCGCCCGGCTCCAGTCCCAGGTCTTCTGTTCCATCGCCTCCCTGAATCGTGATGAAATCGAAGCGCCGGTGGACTCCTTCGCCACCCTTGATGCACTCTTTACACGAAGAATTAAACCCTCATCCCGCACGATTGCGTCCGATCCCGATCTGGTCCTGTGTCCTGCAGACGGGAGGCTGGAATCAGCGGGTGCCATCAATGAGACCACCCTCATCCAGGCCAAGGGTCTCACCTATGATCTAGGGGGTCTGCTGGAAGATGAAGCAAAGAGAGATGTTTTCAGAAACGGGACTTTTATTACGGTCTACCTGAGTCCCCATGATTATCACAGGGTTCATTTTCCCGTCTCGGGGGAAGTCACCACATATCGCCACATCCCAGGTGAATTTTTCCCCGTGGGGAATTTTTCCCGTCGCTATGTGCCCGGTCTGTATGCGCGCAACGAGCGTGTCATTACCTATGTGAAAACACCCGCGGGAATGGTCGCTGTCATCATGGTAGCCGCCATGGGAGTGGGCAATATGACGCTCAGTTATCTCCCCTCCGCGACGGACTCCGAGCCCAGGCCGATCCCCTGTGCCGCAGGACAGGAGTTGGGCATTTTTCACCTGGGCTCAACGGTTGTGATGCTCTTCGAGGAAGGTATCATTCAGCGGTTTGATTTTGAGGAGCAGCAATTGATGACCATGGGGATACCCCTGGGACGATTGGGGGCGTAATCAGGTATTTGTTCCCGGTCTCCTGGTTGCAAGTTCTGATTGCCAAATGAAACCTGAGGGTTTACAGTGGGGGAGGAATTCAAATCTTTACTGTTTGAGAGTATTGTGGTTCAATTATGAATGCCTTTCCGGCTGCCATCGGAGAGGAGAACAGGGAACACACATGGGTCAATTGTTTAAAATCGAGGAGTTGACTCCACTGGGTATCAACCTTCAGCAGGGTGATATCACAAATGTATTCATTCCTCCGCTGGATGTCTATCTGGATCCCTCGAAGCTCGAATCCAGGGTTATCATGCCCAATGTGAACAACATGCTCGCATTCGGGATTCATCGTGCCGTGAAGACCGAAGAGATTGAACTGGCTGATGACGCGCTCCTGGAAGAGGAGAGTGATGAAGAGGGTGATGAAGTTGAAGAAATTGAGGTGGAATCTGTTGAGAGTGGCAGCAAACCGCCTCCTACTCCTCCTGCTGCTGCGACAAAGCCTCCCCCCACGCCTCCCACGCCTCCCAAAGCACAGCGTGATGCTTCATGGAGCGATGATTTCTTTGACGACGACTACCTTCTCTCCCTCACCCCTGCCTCCACAAAAATTACGGAGCATGAGGTCTCCTTTCTTGAGGAGAAGCTCGCAATTCCTGCAGATGGTACGGTCCTTGATGTGGGGTGCGGAGATGGGCGTCACGCCATCGCCCTGGGCTCCAAGGGCTACAAGGTCGTAGCGGTTGAGCGGTCGGTTCCCTTTTTGTTGCAAGCCTCCCAGGTGGCCAAGGAGATGGGCGTGAGTGTCACCTTCGTGAAGAAGGATCTGCGCGACTATGCTCCCCAGGAGACCTTTGACGCGGTCTATTCAATAGGCGGTACCTTTGGCTACTACGACGATGAGGAAAATCTGTACTTCATTAAAAAACTGGCAGAATTGGTGAAGCCCGGGGGAAAAGTGGTCCTCCAGGGGATCAACCGGGATTTTGCTGTGGCGGTACTCCCCAGCCGCATCTGGTGGGAAGGAAACGGTTGTATGATCATGGACGAATCCTATTTCGACCACGATCAGGGCATGGTGAAGATCCGTCGCAACGCCGCCTTTGTTACAGGAAAACAGCGCAACTACGAGATCCTCGTCCGTGCCTATACCCACAAGGAGCTCTCAAAAATGGTGGAAGAGGCAGGGTTTACCGTGTTGACCTGCGCAGGGAGCTTCATTACGCCCAACGAGTTTATGGGCGCCAGCTCACCCTCCCTGCTCATGGTCCTCGAGAAGAACGACTGATGATTCCACGCTTTCCTTTGATAACTCAGGTCTCCCGGGGTTGATTTTACGGGACCCCTATCATTTTTGCACGAAAGACGAAGAAAACCGCCCCTAAAAGGCACAATCCCGCCCACAGGTAGTCCAGGGAGATTTTCTCCTTGAGATAAAAAAACGAGAAGGGAATGAAAATCAACAGGGTGATCACTTCCTGAATGATCTTTAATTGGCCCACGGACAGAACGCTGTGTCCCACGCGATTTGCAGGGACCTGGAGCATATACTCGAACAGGGCAATTCCCCAACTGACCAGGGCAGCAACTATCCATGGTCTGTGGGACATGTTCCTCAAATGACCATACCACGCGAAGGTCATGAAAACATTGGAGCACATGAGGAGGATGATGGTAATCGCGATTCGGTTCATGGGACACCAGCCCGATTCTTGTATAGGAGGAGGGTTTGAAGTGAGGCGGGACCAGTCGTAGATGACTAAGGGGTGGAAAATTCAAAGGCGGGGCGATTTTTTATCTTCAGGAGCAGGTATGTGCCGCCACCGAGGGCAGAGACTCCAACACCTACGGCAGTCCAGAACCACCAGGTCTTATAAAAGGGGGTGGTGGAAACGCAGCGACCTCCGATGCACTCACCTCCGGGGCAGTCCCGTTCGGAGAAGCAGCGGCCAACGTTGGAGGAGATATCTCCCAGGTCGAAAATGGGTTTTGGCACCATGAGTTTTTTCCAGAGTATGGTTTCCATACTACCAGGAACGGCGTTTTCGCGGCGCACACGTTTTTGCCACGACTCGTTGGTGTCTTCATACCATGAGGTTTCTGTGTCGTTGGCGCTGGCCCGGATGAATATGACATTCTTCACGCGTATACGTTTTGCCAGTTCCTTAACGATAGCTGGTACCTGTTTTTTGCTGGAGCGCAGTTCGTTGTCGATGGGGGTCAGGTACTTCTTGAAAAGATCTTCCGTGGTCTTTACGGCTGTAAAGTTGGCCACTCCTTTCATCCCTTCGGCGACTTTGACCGACAGAAACTGGGGTTTGTACCCCATTCGGGCAAAAGCAACACCATGGGTTCCGGCGTCGACACCAGAGATAATCAGCGGTGTGACCCCTGCCAGTTGGCCATTGATGAAGACAAATCCCGGCAGATTGGAGTTTACGATAACCTCACCCGTACCGCCTCCCGGTGCTTCATTGGCTTTATTGAATGCCTCAAGGGTGCTTTTATTGGAGAAGGCGGCCTTGGGAAGGGGATATCCGGGATAAATGGAGTTGGCCAGACGGAAACTGGTCTTTGACTCATCGGTCATGGCCTCAAGGAGCTGGGCTGCCCCCAGATACATATATGAGAGGGCCAGGTTTCTGCGGATGTGGTAGGTCCACCCGTAGGTGTTTCCCATGATGATGAAGCGGCCTATGGCTTCTGTGAAAAGAGGGATCGCATTCTTGTATTTCCCTTTTTTAAATTGCTTGACGCCCTTGCGATACTTCTTGCGATATGCTTTGTCAAAGATGGCCACGGGGGGCTCTTTGGGTGGCTCTATGAAGGGCATGGTGATAACAGCTCCATCTTTGACCAGCCGTTGGGCAGTGGAGACAGCCATATTCCCGAGTTCTTTCCAGTATTCAGTGGGACCAGTCACTACCAGGAGATGGGAACCATTGGGTTTTTGTGATTTATCACCGGCTGCCTTCTTGGCAACGCAGACGACGGGAAGTCCCAGAAGCATTGCAAGTGGGAGTATGAAGAGGCTGGTTTTCACTATTGCACCTATCAATCCGGGTCCACAATGCACCAGCCGTCTTCCTCCTGTACCAGTTTGAGACTTTTGGTATCGGAGTAGGGGAAAACGGCGTTGCGATCCTTGACCAGTATCGGATTGCCTTTAGCTTTTTCTAGGTTTTTCAGCAGTTCCCGAATTTCGGGTTTTTTCAGATCAAAGAGAGCTTTCAGTTCCGGCTTGCTGAGGGTAATCCGGAACTCTTCGGTTAGCAGAGAGGAGAGAATATCCAGGCGCTGAAATTTGAGCGCATAGAAAAAGGAATGGACTGCTTCACGGGGTGTACTGCGGGAATACTTGGGGAAGGGAACCCCTGTGATTCGCCAGCCTTTTCCCGTTTTCTTCAGGCTGATGGCCCCCATGTCATCTTCAATGGAGGCGGTCCACTCTATGGTGAGGTCTTTTTTGGGGAGAGGAACTGTTTTTCGATCATTTTCACCGGACGCCTGGTGCCATTTTTCCGGATCGCTGATGGTGCGCCACTGCTTGGAAATAT
>JAHJLU010000524.1 GCA_018821745.1 Myxococcota bacterium
AGCGGTCTTTCCGCGCCCTCCGTCTGTATAGGCCCGCTGGGCAGTCTCCATGGCAGGTGACCCAAAGGTGTCGGAGAGCTCAATGGCCGTTTTCGTCAGCACGGTCCCCAGATCCTCGGGATAGTCAACGGCGAGACCCTCCATTATTTCCATGAAGAGGACGGCATCGGTGCCCGTGAGGGCCTGCTTCCCTGCCTGCCACCTGGCCTCGGCAGACTGCACTGATACAAATGGTTGAGGCCCCGGCTCCTGCGCCTGCTTCCTGAAGGCAAGCTCCAGACCATCCACAGGCGCTGTCGCGTCTTCCAGGAAACGCTCAAGTTTTTCGGTACGCAGATATTGTCGGGCGATGAGCTGGCGCAGACCATCCATTTTGGGCAGGTGCTCCATGCTGTCGAGGAGATCCAGCATGGTCTGTGTGTCGCCGTTTTGCAAATCGATACGGGCAGCCATGAGGGTGAAAAGCAGTTGCTCCCGGGGGTCGGGGCATTCTTGTGCCAGCTCACCAAAAAGAGCTCGAGCCGTGGCGACCTGACCCGCCATGAGAGCGGCTTCAGCTTTCACGCTCCGATCAAGGGGAGAGGTCCCGGTGTCGCTGGCGAAGACCTCGTCCAGGGACAACAGCGCCCCGAATTCTCCCTCACTCAGATGGAATTTCATGAGCTCCTTCTTGGCGAAAGGAGCAATAGAAGGTATCTTGGGACCATAGGCCAAGAGTAGTTCCTTAGCTTTGGCCATATCCCCGGATGTCATCGCAACAAAGTAGCCAACAACAAGAGAGTCACCGCCTGTATCAATTTTCAGGGCCTTATCCAACGCTTCCCAAGGGTCTTCTTTCTGCTCAATGGCGGCCAGGGCGGCAAAGAGGAGGAAGGGTAGAACCCCGGGGTCCTCGCCCATGGCATTGGCGACTTCCATATAGGGGGAGGGGGTTCGTTTGCCCAGAGTCTTCATGAGGAGGAAGGGCAACTTCTCACTCTGAGGACCGGAAAAAACGAGCGCATCGAGTTCTTTTCCAGTTCGAGAGAGAGCAACCGCACGTGGGAACCAGTCAACGGCCTCCTCGTTGGCCAGAATAAACTCCCAGTTCTCCAGCTTGATCGCCAACTGAATCAGGCGACCCATGATGATGGCGGAAGGCTGGGCCTCGTGGTATTCCCTCAGAAAATCAAAAGCAGTCTGATGCTCCAGGAGATCACGCTCGGCTATCACCGAGGCCTCCAGTGCGGTGGCCTCACCCAGCTCGGTCCCCCTTAGGCTGTTGGCTTTCTCCATGAGCAAGGCGAACAATCCACCCATGTCCCCCTGGAGTCGCTGGCACATCTCACGCTCGAACCAGCAATCAGTTGCCCTCTCGGGATCAAGGGCCAGTGCCTGGGTGGCGCACTCTTCCGCCTTGGCGTAGTTCCCGATTTTACGTGAAAGGTGGGCAGAATAATTCAGGAAAGCCGCTTTAATCACCGGGTCGGTGATTTGTTCAGTGACCTCGCAATAGAGCTCTGACGCCTCGGATAAGTCGAGGTTGATCTCCCGAAGTCGGATCAGGGCCAGAAGCGCCAGGGGATAACCGGGACGATAGTTGAGCGCCTCCCGAAAGAAGGTCTCGGCTTTGTCAAAATTTCCAATGGCCTCGTTCTCCATACCTCTGAGGTAAAGCAATGAACCATGGCGACGGGAGTCCTCCTCGGTTTTCAACTCCACCCCGAAGAGCATATCGGTTTTTTCCAGGAGCCCTTTTTGAGAGATAAGACTGCGCAGGCCCCAGAGATTGGGCCGAAGGGCGGGAGTCCCGTCCAATACAGCACCGTAATACTTGAGCGCCCCGCCCAAATCACCTGTCAGTTCCGCCAGGGACGCCCCCATGTAGAGGTAGAGGTTGCGAGTAAGAGTGTCGGTCATGACGGGAGCCATGGCCACATAGCGCTGGAGCATCACATCGGTGGACTGTTTCTCCACTTCAGTAGCATAATCTTTGAGATCATTGGCAAAAGGAAGCGTATACGCTTTTTCGGGTTCCGCAACATAGACGAAGGGGATATCTCCTGTATTTTTCGCTACCATATCGGGCAGCTCGGGGACAGGAGGCATGGGTGGAGGCTTAATGGCCACCCGCACGGGTTTTGCCACCTCGACCTCTTCGAGAAGATCATCATCTATTTCCATGATATCTTCTGCAATCTCAATACCCTCATCGTCGAATTCGGGGGAAGGGGTGTTTGGGGGATCTGTAAAGTCCATGTGGTCTCCTTCTGATTTCCCTCATTTTTACACTATTTGAGGGTAAAAATTAACTATGTTTTATAAGGATGCAGCAATAACAGCATGAAAAGGAGGGAAGGAAATCTTCTGGGTCAGGAAAATGTCCGGAGGGAGCACAGGGGAGTCAGAGAGTGAAGGGGGTCAACTCACCCTTTTTCCATTGGGTGAACGCCTCCTGTGCGGTTATTTCCCCTGAATAGGTGAAAACCTTGGTTCCCATGCGGGAGAGCAATGCAGAGGCATTGCCCCCGGGTCCATTGCCCGTAATAAGGACTTCCACCTTGTGTTCTGCTATGAGTTGGGCCATTCGTGGACCAGCACCATGGGCACCGGCGGTTATTTCATCGGTGGAGAGATAGATGGGACCGTTGAAGTTTTCGTCGGTGATGAGGATGCTCTTCGCCCGGCCAAACCGGGGATCCATGGATGCGTTGGAATCGTTTGCGGTGACAGTAAATGCTAAAATCATAAAATTTTTCCTTATTTGACCTCCAGCGAGCTTTTCAACCGCTTGGTCAGGTGAGTGATCCTGTTGATCAGATTCGTATCGTTTGTCTCCATGAGCGTCTTCAGTTGCTTCAAACTTTCTGAAAAAACATGGGTAAAGGGGAATTCTGCCATTATGGGGAGACCCATTTTTTTTCCCAGGAGGACAATGGTGTCCCGGTTTCGTAAATTAAGATCCGCCTTGTTGATGACTATTCCCGAGGGTATGGAGAACCCGGTCACCAGAGCCGCCACACGCTCCAGATCGTGAATACCCGAGAGCGAGGGTTCGGTCACCAGGAGCACATAATTGGCACCGGAGATGGAAGAGACCACAGGGCATCCGATTCCAGGAGAGCCATCGGTGATTATAAGGGACTTACCAAGCTCCCGTGCCTTGACATGGGCCTTCTCCCGGATCTCCGCCACCAGCCGGCCGGAGTTATCCCCGCCAACTTCCAGATCTCCGTGGACCATAAGGGTTCCGGTTCGTATTGAGGAGACTTTGATGGTTCCCGTGAGGCGATCTTCCATGGTGATGGCACCAAAGGGACAAATTTGAACACAGTACCCGCAGCCCTCACAGGCGTCGCGGAGGATTTTAGCCCGCGCCCCCTTTTCTACCGCCTCGAAACGGCACACCTTTGCGCATGCGTCACAGCCCCGACAATTCTCTTCGTTGATGACCGCCACCTGAGAACCGTAAAAAGGTATGCTCTCCAAGGGTTGTGGATCAAAGAGGATGGGAAAATTGGAGCCGTCCACGTCACAGTCCGCACCCAGGGCCACATCGCCGAATTCATACAGGAGCGCCGACGCGATGGAGGTCTTTCCAGTCCCCCCCTTTCCGCTGATAACAACTATCTCCGCCGCATTACTCATGGCAGATCCTCTCTCTCAACTGTTCAAGAACATCCCTGAGCACCGGCACATGAGGCCATGCGACCTCCCCCGAGGAATAATAATGTGCGATATCCTTATTTTCCGGGATAAACAGCGGGGTCTCCGTCTCTTTCAGAAATGCAGTCATTGGTCCGAAAGGTTCCCGGGAGCGGTTGACAACAACGAGGGGTTCTTTACCCAGTTTGAGGCACAGTTCCGTGATGAGCGCGAGGTCATGCAGCCCGTAGGGTGTGGGCTCCGTGACTAAAATTATCCGCTCACTGTGGGCCAGCACCTCCTGGGCACTACAGGCTGTCCCGGGAGGACCGTCAATGATCGTGCAGGATGGATCCCTGTGACGGAGCGCCGCCTTCACCATGGGGACCGCCTGCTCTTCGCCCACATTAATGCGCCCCTCGGTGACGACCAGGTTTCCTGTTTTACGCGACTGGACAACACCGATCCCGCGGGGCACCATGGGCAGTGCGCCCTGGGGACACAGTTCACTGCAGGCATAACAACCGTGGCACATTTTATCGAAGACGATCACCTCCCCTGCAAGGGCGATGAGGGCGTTGAAGCGGCACATGCCGGAACAGACCCCGCAGTCGGTGCACCGGTCGCTGTCCCATTTGGGGTAGTAAACCGAGACCGTCTCCAGGCTGGTGTAAACTCCCGGGAAGAAAAGCGCACAGTTAGGCTCCTCCACATCACAGTCCAGCAGTGTCACCTGACCGGACTGTGAGAGGAAATGGGCCAGGTTGGTGGCGAGCATGGTCTTCCCTGCACCACCTTTGCCCGAGGCAATGGTAATCTGCACTGCTACACTCCCCGGCCTGCGCCACGGCCTGCGCCACGCCCCGCGCCGCGGCCCATTCCACGACCTCTTGTGCAGCCTGCGCCACGGCCCATTCCACGGCCTGCGCCACGGCCCATTCCACGACCTGCGCCGCGTGGCCCCAAACCTCGCCCGAGTCCCTGTCCCAGGGATTGGTTGTTCTCGGGAATTTCCGCGTTGGCGGTCACTGTCTCCGTTGTGTTGTTAATATTTTCGTTCAAGGGGTTGCAGCGACCAAGGCCTCTTCCGCTTTTTGGCCCTTCACCCCGGGGTCCTGTCTGATCCAGTTGTGGCATGATTACCTCTATTTCCTTTGTGGTGTCCCCGGCAGCAGCGACCGTGGCCAAAGCTGCCGGCATAGTCCATGAGTTTCCCGGCGCCACAGGCGGGGCACTTGTTCATGTCCGTCTCCATGGTGACGGTGAACTGGTGTCCGCAGCTGCGACACACAAGAAGGTTGTTAATAAAATGAATCCTCCCCCCTTCAATGATCAACTCGTGACCATTGATCAGAGCGCCGGCAATTTTCTGCCGCGCCCTGGCCACCAGGCGGGAGAAGGTTGAGCGGGAGATGGCCATCTGATCCGCCGCGTCCTGCTGATCGAGTTCAAGATAATCCGCCAGCTTGACGGCTTCAAACTCGTCGAGAGTGATGGAAGTGCCAGGCAACTCGGTCCTGGGTATACCTGCAGGCTTGAAGGAACTGAATCTCGGTGGCTCCTTGACATATCGTTCGTTTTGTTTTCGTGGCATCTCTCACTCCCTGCCTCTGGGTATAATGCACATATGTGCATAATCAAGCAGAAAACAAAAAAACTCATAAAACACTATTATCGTTAGTTTTATATTAGTATAAATCAATGCCTAATCAGAATTATAGTGAACGTTGTTTCATTTTCCAGGAATCGGGACAACCCTGAACCCCGTCGCACAGACCAAAAAACCTGAAGATCACACAACGCTCCGCAGTGTGGTCTTCACCGAAAAAAATTGATCCTCTCGGTATAGATTGGGATGCCCCCCTGGGCAGAGATAAAAAAGGGCGATGATTATTCCACGATGCCCGTGGGGATGGAGTATACGTTGACAAAATAGTAGAGGGCCGGGTTCCCAAGGATGTCACGCTCGGCGTGGAGATTCACACCATAGGTGGAGAGATAGAGGTTGGTACCCATAATTTCCATATCAAGGTAGAAGCCGATGGAACCTTCATAGGGTTCTTCATTTCCGCCCAGAATAGTGACCTGCCAATCGGGGACGGCCTCGGTCCGGTCAAGGATGGCGAAGTAGAGTTCCTGGGTTGTGGCGTCCTGCCAGGAGACAAACACCTTGGTGGCGGCAATCTTGATGGAGCAGTCGGCGCCGAAATAATGCTGAACCGGCATGGGGAGGCCATTCTGGTTCAAGCCATCGTCTTCACGGAAGCCGTCGTCGATGATCGACTCAACCGCCTCACCCGTGGTGATGTCGTAAGTGCTATAGAACAGGGAGCGCTGCATCCCGTCCTGATAGACGAAATGGATGATATTCTCATCTTCGGGATCGATGGCCATGGTGGCAAAGAGCCCCATGGGGATGCCCGTGGTGGTCTTCTCCACCACCACGACGGGTTCCACAAAATCGCCACCGGGTTCACTCTGCCAGGAGAGTTTCAGGTTGCCATCGTACTGATCGTACCAGGCAACGGCCACGCTGTTGTCCACAAAGTGGTCCTGGGAGGCGAAGAGTCCCGTACCCTCGGGCCAGTCGCCGAGCACCTCGTCGACTTCGGGGTATGGATATTCGCGGCTCGCCACGGTGACATAGGTCCAGTCGGCAGCGGAGGCGGGCACGGGCACGGTGGCCTGGGCATAGCGAACTTCGCTCACCAGGGAGGTGGTGCCGGGGATGTTGTTTACCATGTAGACCACTGTTGGGTGAGAATCGGAGCCCCGGATTTTCAGGTCATTAAAGAGGCCTGCGTTCCCGAAATCGCCACTCTGGGGATCCCCGCCGTTGTCCACATCGTAAGAAATGTAGTTGGTGCCGTCGGCGGTATAGGTGATGCGCATGGACCCTGTATCATAATTGTGATGGGCCACGATGGGGGTTGTGGTATTCAATGCTCCGATGGAGGTGTAGGAGCCCACGTCTTCACCGGGAGTGTTGATGCCACCGCGGACGTCGGAGGTAGGGAGAACCACGGGACCCGCCGGGACGCCGTCGATGAAGGCCCAGTCATCGGGTTTTATAGTGGCCGGCTCATTCACTCCCGGGATGGTCTTGGCGATCATGAGGTCGCCGTAGGTGGCGTTATATGAGGCAACCCAGGCGTACTGACCAATCACTGCCACGGAAGAGTGGGGACCGGGGATACCCCAGGAGATGTCGTTGACGCACTCACAGGCGCTGGCGATACACAGGGAGACTTCGTCGGAGGGACAGGAGATCCCCGAACAGTCCTTGTCGTCGAAACAGGAGGGCGTGTTGTTCTGGTGGGACGAGCCCGACTTGTCGTTACAACTGAAGGTCGCCAGCAGCGCCACGGCAGCTATGAGCGGAAAAAACCGAAGAACCCTCCGGCGAGCGCTGAACACCATAAAGAAGAGGCCAAAGAGCATGAAGAAGGGGAGATCAC
>JAHJLU010000525.1 GCA_018821745.1 Myxococcota bacterium
CAGATCCCGCAGCCGATGCAGGTCGCCGCGTCAATGCGGATGCCCGCAGCCTTTTGGGCCTTCTCCCGGGTCATGGCTTTTCCGGAAAGCACTCCACCGGGGAGCCCCGAAGGAAGCCTGGCCGCCTGCGGGGTGTCGATGCTTTGAGAGGCGAGGGATTCCACAAAGCGGTCCAGGCTGGACTTGTCTTTCTGGTCCGGCGTGCCAAGCGCTGGCCATAGAGCCGAGAGGAGGAGCCGTGAAGGGCGAAAGATTCGGGTGATGGTCCGACCAAGGGGCTCTGACCACGTGATTTTATCTGTCAGCGCCAGCTGCATGGGCCAGTTGGAGGGCGCAATGACCGCGTGGGCTCCGGTCACCACGTATCCCTTGTGGTGGAGCGTTTCTGCCTGGAGGTGGAACTGGGCCCCCGGTTCGCCGGCGCAGGTGGCCAGCAGAAACGCGGGTCTTGCGGGGCCGCTCACGGGCGGGAGGTTCGTGATGAAGCGCTCCATGGTGAAGGTGCCCCGGAAATAGAGGGTGGGAGAGGCAAACCCCACCAGGTCCCAGTCTTCCATGGAGAGCTCCGACGAGGGAGCTCTGGTGATGTCCACCACCTCGCACTGGTGTCCCAGGGACTGAAACAGGGTGCGGGTGTAAAGGGTGACGGTCTTTGTATTCCCAGTGGTGGAGTGATAGCAGATCAGGATCTTCATTGGTCGTCTCCTGGGCGTTCCTCACTCACCCCCGAGCGGCTCGTGGGTGGAGGAGAGTTTCCCGAACAGGTCTCTGAGGGAGACCCTTGTCATTTGGGGATCGTACATGAGTTGCAAGGTGGCCAGCCGGCCCTCGAAGTCGCCCAGGGTGAAGAACCCCTCGGGGGAAAGCTCCTCAAGGGGTGCCGGAGGCTCGGAGAGGGGACACACATCACGGTATTCGGGGCTCCCGGCGAGGGAGGGATCCTCCAGCCACCGCAGGGGCAGGCCCTGGGTCCGGCATACATAGGGGCGGTGCTCGTATATCCGGCAATCGCCGGCGGGGGAAAGAAACGCGCAGCCTCCCTGTGGTGCGGGACCTTCACCCGCAAGCGTCGCGCCGTGGTGCTGGGAGATAAGGAGGGCCTCAAGGGTGAAAACGGTGATGTCATCCATGCAGCACTCGGTACAGCCTCGCCCACAGGCAAGCCACGGGTTTTCCTGCGCGACCTGTGCGGCCGCGGCGTCAATCGAAGTGTGAAGTTTTGCGATTTCTAAAAGCCAGCGGGTTTCCATGGCGTGATGGTGCCCTTTTTTTGCCGGTGGTTCAAGAGAAAGTGCCCGGGGTCCGGGGTCCGGGGATGGAACTGTCAGCAGACCGGTGAGATAGCGTCAAGGGAAGATGAGTTGATGATTTTTTTGGCCTTGGCTGTCAGGTAGGTGAGCTGTGTATCTGGTTCGGGAAAGGTCTCGGCGACAGCATGGAGAAATTCCCTCATGTTCCCCTTGATGTAGTGCTCCATTACTCGGTTGATTTCTCGAATATGGGCCTCCTCAGGGGCGGTCAGCGTCGACTTGAGGTAGGGAGTGAAGAGGGTGATGGTGCCGCCGGAAAATTTGCAGGCGATGGAGTCAATGGTGAGCAGAAGGTAGGTGTCAGGGAGCTTCTGGGCCGTAGGCTCCGTGATCAACAGGGGCACGCCATAGAATTTGGTCATGCTCTCCACCTTGTCGCTCATGTTGACTGATTCGCCGATTACCGCATATTCCGTGCGATTTTCACACCCGATGTTGCCCACCACTGCCTCTCCCGTATGGATCCCGATCCCGATTTTCAGGCTGGTTCCCTGTTTCTTGTTGAACTCCGCGAGGTGTGCAATCTTCCCATGGGCGCTCTGAACCGCGGCCAGAGCTGAGTTCTCAAGCTTGTTGGGTGCGCCGAAGATGGCCAGGATGCCGTCGCCCAGATATTTGTTGATGGATCCTCCTGTTTGGGTAATGGCCTGGTCCATTCGCTTGAAATAGGCGTTGAGCAGTCTGACCAGCTCGATGGGGTCGAGCCCCTCAGAGAGGTTGGTAAAGCCCCGAATGTCGGAGAAGAGGATGCTGAGCTCCCGCTTCTCACCCCCCAGGGAGATATTTCCCTGGAGGATATCCTGCATCACATCTTTTGAGACATATCGACCAAAGGTCGACTTGATGAACTCCCGCTCCTTGAGCCCCTCGGCCATGTCATTGAAACAGTGTGTCACATATCCTATCTCGTCATTGCTGGTGATGTGGAGATGGATGTCATAGTCTCCCTGGGCGACACGGTGTGATTGCGAGGCCAGCTCCAGGATCGGACGGGTGATCCGCCGGCTCAGGGCAAAGATAGTGACCCCCAGGAGCAAAAGCGCGGCCGAGATCCCCAAGAGCAGGGTCCAGAAGAGTCTCTTCAGCGGGCGGTTGACTTCAGACTTGGGGAGATGAAAAAACAGCGTCCATCCGATCTCGGGGATGCGGCTCACCACCACATAATCACTGCGGTCATAGACCACCGCAGCCGGGGGAAGGGTGGTTGCGTTCTCTCCGCTGCCCGCAAGAAAATCGGAGAAAATTTCACGATCCTCGGTGTTTTTTATGTTTTCTCTGAGTGCCCTGGAGGGGGTGTAATGGGAGATGAAACGACCATCCCCGTCGGTGACATAGGCACGGGAGTGATCCCCCACCTTGAGGCTGTTGACGGCGCGGTTGATGTCCTCAATGAGGACATCGATGGACATCACCGAATAGAGAACTCCCTCCCTGTACAAGGGACCTGCGATAGTTATCATGGGGAGCCTGGTCCTGGCGTCCACGTATGGCGCGGTATAAACGATCCTCCTCTTTGCTGAGGCTTCCCGGTACCATGGCCGTTTGGTGAAATCCCAGCCACTGGGGGGAACCCAGCCGGTCCCTGTGCAGTATGCCCCCGTCTGATAGCCCATGTAGATGGATTCGACTCCTTCGCTGCTGTACTGCTTCAGCATTCTCTTAAAGAATGAAGCATTGAAGACGGGCCCCTTGTCCTGATAATTGATGCGCATACTGATCGCCTTGAAGAGCTCCTTCTTTTTTTGGAGCCAGGCGTTGATATGGTGGGAGGCGAGATCGACCTTGTTGCGGCTCTTTGCCTTGAGTTCCTTCACAATGAGTCTTCGCGCATGGAAGTAGGTGATCAGGGAGAGCCCCACCAGCACAAAGGAGACGGTCCCCAGGATCAGGATCAGCATCTGAAGGCTCAGTTTTCTGGAGGCTGGTTGCTCAAGCGGCATACGGTTCTGTTCCCTATTTTACTTCCATGGTGAACACTCCCTCCCACAATGGAGGTGGCTCTCTGACAAAAAGTTCGCACCGTGACTTGATGAGATCAAGGTGCGCCGTTTGTGGCTGGCTGAATTGCTCCAGCAGGGCGAGGGCGTCACTGAAGCAGCCCCGGTAATAGAGCTCCATGATGGCATTGATGCCCTCGATCGCTGTGATCTCTGATGTGCTCAGGGTACTGAGCAGGTAGGGCCGAAAGAGTGCCACGGCGCGCTTCTTCCCCTTCACCCGGACCCTGTCCACCTTTTTGAGTATCCACGACGAATCAAGACGGAGGGCAGCTGATTCGCTGACGAGGAGGGAGACCCCGTAAAAGCGGGAGAGGGATTCGATGCGTGAGGTGAGGTTCACGGAATCTCCGATAACCGTGTATTCTGTCCGCTGCTCACTGCCGATGTTGCCCACAACAACTTCTCCCGTGTGGATCCCGATGCTGAGCTCCAGGCTGGTCCCCTGCTCATTGTTGAACTCTTTGAAGGCATGCAGCTTGTCAAGGGCCGAGATGACCGCTGAGTTGGTCGGGTTTGCCAGTTTTTTCGGTGCTCCGAACAGGGCCAGGATGCCGTCTCCCATGTATTTGTTGATAGAACCCCCCGCGCGGGAGATGGCGTCGTCCATTTTTGTGAAGTAGGTGTTCAGTAGCTTCACCACGTCGATGGGATCCATCCCCTCTGCCAGACTAGAGAATCCCCGGATGTGAGAAAAGAGGATGGAGAGCTCCACTTTTTGTCCACCCAGCTCAATGTTGCCGTTGAGAATATCCTGCATCACGTCCTGGGAGACATACCGACCGAAGGTGGATTTGATAAACTCTCTGTCCCTGAGCCCGGCGGTCATCTCATTGAAGCAGCGGGTCACGTGTCCGATTTCGTTCGCGGAGGTGAGGGGCAGGGTGACACTATAGTCGCCGTCGCTGATCTTTGCTGCCCCTTTAGCCAGCCTGAGGACAGGTCTGGTGATGGTGTGGCTGATGAGGAAGATGATAATCCCCAGAACAATGATTCCCAGGAAGAGTGCGATGAGCATCATGAGGGTGAGCTCCCGTAGGGGGCCGTTCACCTCGGAGAAGGGGAGATGGAAGAAGAGTGTCCAGCCGGGCGCAGCGATCCGGCTGACCACCACGTAGTCGTCCCGTTCATAGATGGCCGCGCGGTGGGGAGCAGTTTTGCCAGCGTGATTTTGAAACTGGTTGAATATCGCTCCATCGGGAGAGTTGGCGATGGTGCCTTTCAATACTTTCTGCCGCTCCCAGTGTGAGAGAATCAGGCCGTCGGCATCAACCAGAAATGCTCTGCCCGAGGATCCTATCTTCAGCCTGTTCACCATCTTGATGATCTCGGTGATGAAGACATCCATGGCCATGACACCCTTGAACTGGCCCTTCACAATGAGAGGGGCGGCGAGCGTGATTAGATTCCGGCCGGTGCGTGCATCTGTATACGGTTTGGTGAAGATGGGCCGGCGGGCTGCCCTGGCCGCCTGGTACCATGGCCGTTTATGGTGATCAAACGAGGCCGGTGGAGTCCATCCGCCTCCCGTGGCATATCC
>JAHJLU010000526.1 GCA_018821745.1 Myxococcota bacterium
CCACAGCCTCGGCCATCGGTGCGGCGCTGGGCTCCTGGCTCATGACGGAGCGTCTCAAGGGTCCCCAGGTCAAGCTCATTATTGGCCTGGTGCTGCTGGCCGTCGCCGCGAAAATGGGCGTGGGGTTGCTGTGAGCCACTCTCTCCTTGGGCGCCTGGGCCTCATGGCCATTGTGCTCGTGGTTCCCCTGCAGGTAAACACAGCCCACGCCTCAGACAAGGAACTGAGGTTTATCATCAGCCTCAAAGCCTCTCCCTTTGCTTCCTCAGCTTCACCACACCCTATTTTCCCGTCACTGCTTTTGCGTGTGGAGAACAGACTGAACGACAAAGAGATAACCTACGAGCAGTTCACCCTGGGCCTCACAAACACGTGGACATCCTGGCTTCGCACGGAGCTTTACGCCACCCCCCGCGAGATCCTCACGGCGGATGCACCGGGCAAATGGAAAGAAGTACACGGCGCGTCCACCATCTTCTCGGTGAGTCGCCGGTATTTCTCACTGATCAACCGCAACACACTGGAGTGGCACGTCAGCGACGATTTTGTGCGCACCCGCCACCAACTGAAACTCCACCTTAAGCTGAACAAGTCTCTGAGGGGATTTCTCCTGTATGAATTTCGCTGGGATCAGGACTCAATGCGCGTCAACATGCAGACCACGGCCCTGGGCCTTCTGTGGAGAGTCCGGCCCCACTGGAGTCTTCGGCTGATGCTGGCGGATGAACAAAACCGAAGAAACCGGCCGCAGTGGAGCAGTGTATATTTTGCCGGCCTCTCCATCACCGTCACCCTGTAATCCCGAGACACCACGCCACCGTTCATTGTAGAACCCGCATGAAATAGCAAACTGTATTGATTCTTGTATGAAGCATCTTGCCTTTCCTCTCACTTTGGTTAAGGTACCCAGGCTTATATGCACGGAACTCTCCCGAGGAGAGTTGCGCTTGTTAAACAATCCCAGGAGCGAATGCATGAAACGAATTCCCCCTTTTCTTTTAGTATTCCTGACCATGGCGTGCTCCGGCACCGACGGCAAAAACGCGCTGCAGCAGCTGGTCAACGTGAGTGACGCCGATCCCTTGGATTGCCCGCAGGGAGGATACGTGCTCCAGAGCGGACTTGACGCCAACAGCGACGGTACCCTGGATGCTTCCGAGATCCAGGCCCAAACCACGGTCTGCAACGGCGCAGACGGGACAGGCGCACTCCTGGTCCTCTCCCCCGAACCCGAAGGCTCCAACTGCCCCTACGGCGGCCAGAGAGTGGACTCGGGCCTCGATACAAACGGCGATGGCATACTCGACGCGGGCGAGATCCAGAACACTGCCTACGTCTGCAACGGGGTCACAACGCTCATGACCTCCAGTGTGGAGGCGCCGGGTCCCAACTGCCCCCAGGGGGGAGAAAAGATCGTGAGCGGACAGGACAGCAACGGAAATGGAACCCTGGACCCGGAGGAGGCAGGGAGCACGCTCTATATCTGTCACGGCAGCAACGGCGCAGACACCCTCACCGTGGCCACCATGGAGGGCGCCGGGGAGAACTGCGCCAGCGGTGGACAGAAACTCGAAATCGGGCAGGATCATGACGGTGACGGTACCCTCTCTCCTACGGAACTGTTTCAGACAGTCTACATCTGCAACGGCGACGACGGCATCTCAAAAATCTGTGCCCAGACACGGGTGGGCGAGTACATCATCCTGAAATGCAACGATGGCACCGGGGCGAACATATATGTTGGCCTCGCTCCCTCCTCGGGGACATTCATCAACAGCGGGCAAGCCCTCGGTGCTCAAAGCAGGCTGGCGATCGGAGACCTTGACGGGGACGGCGATCTGGACCTCTATGTGGGCCGAAGTGGCGCTGATGGCGTTTTTCTGAATAACGGGAGTGGGTCCTTCTTCGACACCGGTCAGGCCCTCGGAACGAAACCAAGCTCTAATGTGCAACTGGGGGACCTGGACGGCGACTGCGACCTCGACGCCTTTGTCACTCATGCTTTTGATATCAATGAGGTCTGGTTCAATGACGGTATGGGAAATTTCACCCTTGGTCCCCAGGTGTTTCCCTTCGCCACCTCCTCATGCGTGGCCCTTGGGGATCTGGATGGAGACGGCGATCTCGACGCCTTTGTCGGCAACGCGGTGGCCGGCTCTCCCGACAGAGTGTGGCTCAATGACGGGACGGGAGTCTTTGTCGACAGTGGTCAGACCCTGGGGAACGACTTCACTGGCTATGTTGCGCTGGCGGACCTGGACGGCGACGGAGACCTGGACGCCATGGTCAACATCTATGGAAATGGGTGGAGAGTTTGGCTCAACGACGGGACAGGAGTCTTCACCCCCGGTGATGAATTCGTGAGTTCCAATACCTATGCCTCAAGAATTGCCCTGGGGGACGTGGATGGAGACGGTGATATTGACGCCTTTATCGGCTTCGATAACGGCACCGATCCGAATCTGCTGCTGCTTAATGACGGAGACGGCAACTTCACCGACAGCGGTCAAACCCTCGGGATCGGTGGTCTGCATGCAACGCTGGCGGACCTGGACGGCGACGGAGACCTGGATCTTATAGGTTCAGGGACCAGAGTCTGGCGCAATAATGCCTCCGGACTCTTCACTGACAGTGGCCAGCTCCTCACCGATGGCGTACAGGCAGTCGGGGATCTGGACGGCGACGGCGACCTGGACGCCGTGCTGCAGGGCACCGTCTGGTTCAACAACTGACACTTTCCCCTGCGGTCGTAGACCAACTTAACTTCTCACTCCGTGGGCAAATAACTCTCTCAAGGGCGGCCAGATCCTCACTACGGCACGGGCAGCTGGGAGACCTGGGCGGCAATCACCCCGGAGACCTCGGGCGAGTTCCCGAAGGAAACCTGGCGATTAGAAATAGAAGACAAACCCCAGGTTGAACCGCGGGATGATAAAGAGCAGCTGCAGCTCCATGCTGAGGGACATCTTCGGCGTGATGTGAAAGCGGCACCCCAATCCCAACATCCAGGCAGGGTATCCAAAGGATTCTGCTC
>JAHJLU010000527.1 GCA_018821745.1 Myxococcota bacterium
CACCATCAACCTGTTCACCAAATACGCCATGGCACGAAACATCGGCTCAGGCTCCAGAAATGTCTCGCCGTTGAACTCGCGCAGTTCTTCCAGCCGGACCAGGTGCCGAACGCCGAAGCCAAAATCCACCTCCGCCTTCTCCCCGACCACCACGATGAACCCAGACCGCCCGCCCTTCGGCCAGGACACCCCCCCCACCACCCTCCGAAAGGCTGAATCATGGTTCTCCGCGTCCCACAAGACCACCTCGCCATTATGTGTCCGTCCCTGCTCAATCTTCATCATGACAAATCACTCCCTCCAAAAAAGGATTCCAGGATTCTGTCCAAGGCCAGCTTGCAGTAGTTCCACCCATGCCTATAGTGGTCCGCTCCAAGCTTTACCCACCGGTACCTCTTCCCCCCGGTCTCCTCGTTCTCCTCCAGCGTCTTTGCCGTGTTGTGGCAATGTTGAGCAAAATCCTTCACAGGCTCACATTCACGAGGCAGCAGTAACTCTCCATCCCGGACCGCAGTATGGGAATCGTCCATGCTCTCCGTCCTGTTTACAACGACCATCAGCTTGTCTTCATGCCACGTTGCAAGCACTTTTTGATTGTCGTTATACCAACAGAGAAAGACCTTTCCTGGATGCCGCTTTGCAAAATCACGAGCCGACCGCGTCTCAGGCATTCCGTCCACGACACAAAGCTGAACATTAAAAAGCCGCATTACATCATCCAACTCACCCCACTCCAAATACTCCCCTAAATGTACCAGCCTATTGGGCCGGGGCTTCCCTATGACCACATGGAGCCCCTTGCCCTGGTCCACCCCCATGGCGCATGGCCCCCCGTCGCTCGACGCCAGCCCGGCAGTCCCGCAAAGCTTCAATACCTCCTCGATGCTTAACCTGTTGGCCGCATCCACATACGGCAACCCGAGACAATAGTTGTAAAAACGGTCCATTCGCTTTGTCGTCTGGTAGTTTTTCAGGATGTCAGCAGGCGTATGGTACTGGCTCCAAAGCTGGGAGTAATGACGACCCCGCACGTCCTGGATGTCCGGGCGCTTCGCCACCCAGAGTCCCTGCGCCGGATGCAGCACGGCATCCCGACAACTCATGCACAGACGCACCACCTCCCCCTTCCACTCCACCAGGCAGTCCGGCGGCTGCCCCGGCTCCGCTGCCCAGTGGTCCTCCATGCAGGTGTACCCGCCACACTTCGGGCACTTGAGCAGCCAGTACCGCTGGTCCGAAAGCTGAAACTGCGCGTCTATCCCATAATCCGGCAGTGTCGGGTTGCTCAGGGAGTGCTCGTACTTGTAGTCGGAATGCCCGAGGCGACCCCTCGCCGCCTCCGGGGCCCAGTCCGGCATCAGGTCCCGCTCGTCATAAATCACCCCGTCACACGGATCAGACCGCAAGCCCTCCTCACTCCGGGTGCCTCGGAAGATCAGGTTGCAGCCCGCGAACCGCTTCATCCCCTTCGAGTCGGTACTGCGCATCTGTTCGGCCAGGAAAGGATTACGCTCTGTGAGCGGGTCAATGCGCGAGCTGGCGAAGTCGCCGGACCCGCCCTTGGTCGGAAACAGGTACAACACCCCGACAAAATCCAAAAACATGGCCCAGTAGAACATCCGCAGGACCGCCCGCGTCGTGTTGCCCATCTGGGTGCTCTTCATCTCCACCTGGCATGGGTGTTCGTCCTGGTAGGGCTCCTCCAGGTATTCGTGGCGCTCGAAGGTGAACTTGCCCCGGTCCAAAACCAGGCCAGACTCCAGGCACCACTCTCCCACCGAGGCGGGCCTGGACGTTCGTCCCCCCCCCACCTCGGCATTAACCTCGGCCACCAGGTTCCCCAGCAGCCCCTGCGTATCCAGACTCCACGGCCTTGCCTTCGCCACTCGACCCCTCCTCAAATCTCGTTCAGGTACGCATCCCGGATCTCGCTCTCCTGGATGCACAGGTAGTCCAGCGTCTGCCGCTGGGTCGAATGCCCGAAGGCCACCATCAGCGTCGGGATGTCCACACCAAAGGTCACCCGCTGGTGATAGCCCCAGGTCTTCCGCAGCGTGTGGCTCCCGAACCGGCCCGGCAGGTTGATGGCTCCGGTCCAGGCCCGCACCAGCTTGTGGATGTAGTTC
>JAHJLU010000528.1 GCA_018821745.1 Myxococcota bacterium
ATGCCCCGGCCACCAGTGCAAAAATGCCAAAGAGGGTCCCCGCGACGCCTGAAGAGTGGGGCTTGATGAATCCGGAAATGAGCACAATCACGAACCATGCTCCGCTCAGACCAATCAGCATGCCTCTCGTGGGCTCTTTGACCATCATGTAGGTGAGAAAACCTGTGGCGATGGACGCCAGCAGCCCAATGCCAAGGATATTGTAAACTTTGGCTATAAACTTGACCCGTGTTGAGGTATCCGCTTGCGCTACTGAATTTTCAATGTTGTCGAATTTTGCAAAAGCCATGGTGAACTCCTTTCACATCGATTTCTGGTTCCAGCATTATAATCTCGGGCAGGCACTTTGACAAGCCCCATACGATATAAAGAAAGAACCGGCAGTAAACAGTGGGGAAAAAGCCCCACCATTTGAAAAATACACTTTTTTTGAGCGCCGTTACTGGCAGAAATACCCCTCGGGAGGGGCGGTCAGTTTGATGTCAACGAGATAACTGGAACGAAGGCTTTTAATCCACTCCTCGGTCTTTTTCTGGACCTTTTTCTGGAGCAATTCATTTTTCAGTCTTTTTCTGACCTTCTTGTAGCTCAGGTATCCCGACTCTTTGCGCTCGAGGATCTTAATGAAAAAAACTTTCTCAGCGGTGACAACGGGCCCAAGGACCATCCCCGCGACCGGTGCCTTCCCGCTTTTGGGAAAGAGTGCCCTGTCCACCTGGGGGGCATAGGTGCCCGGTGTTACATCAATATGTTTTCCATCACCTTTTACCGGAGACCATTTTTTCAGGATGGCAGAAAAGTCTGCCTTCGCCTTGATGGCATTGGCAATTGACTCCACCGTTTTGGCTGAAGTGGTCTTTTTGGGCAGGGAGAGCACTAGAATGCTGACGCTTTCCTCCGCATTCCCTTCCCGTAATTTCTGAAGGTAGTAAGACTTCACGGCCTCCTCGTCCACATTGACCTTGGATTGGACGAGATCTGCCAGCAGTTGTCTCCGGAGCAGGTGTCTCCGCAAATCTTTGCGCCACAGCAGGTAGGGGTAGTTTTTTTCCGCCAGTTTTTCTTTTAACTGACTTAACGCTTTGAAATTATTTTGCTTGAGAACCGCTCTTATGGTCGCGTTGATCTCGGTAGTGCCGATGTAGATGTTGTGCTTTTGCGCTTCCACCTCGAGCAGGACCTGCCCGATCTCGTCCTCAAGCGCACCCTTCCACAGATCTTCAAGTGTCTTGGTTCTCTGGGCCCCCGCCGGAATATTGCAGATGTTTTTCAAATGGGGACTGAGTTTCAGCCTGATATCACTGGCCAACACTACTTTTTTCCCAACGACCGCCGTGATTCCATCAAGGTATTTTTTCGGTGAGGGCGCGCTGATCTGTACAAACCCGATGGAGTAAATGAGAAGTGCGAGCATGGCAGGATGATTCCTTCAGGAAAGAGGATGGACAGAGCTACGGTTACTGATGGGAATGGCCCTTGTGGCCTTGAGGACCCATCCCACGGGGCATGCGCATACCATGGGGCATGCGGGCGGGGCGTCCTCTTCGCGGACCCATGCCACCTTTCATGAAGTTGCCGGGCATTTTATTGAATTTTCCACCGGGGCCCTGGAATCCACCACCCATGGTGCGAGGGGAAGCATCGATCTTCACCAGGTCAAGTTTGTCTTCAAAAACAGTAATCTTTGCTGATTTCTTCAGCTCGTCCACATAGTCTTTGAAGGCTTTTTGCTGTTTGTCTTTGAGGAGACGCTTTTTGATCAATTCAGCCACTTGATCTACAGGTTTGTCAACTTTGGGGCTGACTCCCGAGAGGCGGATAACGGCAAAACCGGCTTTCACCGTGATGACCTGGGAGATATCGCCCGCTTTTTTCATGTTGAAAGTCGTCTCGATGATGGCTTTTTCAATGTTTTTGGCATCAATATCGAAGAAGGGGAGCAGTCCGCCCCTTTTCTGGGTCTCGGTGTCGATGGAGTATTTTTTCACCAATTGCTGGAATTTGCGCAGGTTTCCCTTGATCTTGTTCACTTCATCGAGGACCTTGACTGCTTCATCCTTGGTCTTCGTCACGATGATGGCGGCGCGTCTGCGTTCAGGGCGCTTGAACTCGATAACATGCTTGTCATAGTAAGATTTGACCTCGGCATCGGTGATCATGTCGAGTTTTACGCGACTGTCGAGGACCGACTGGCGTTGCCGGTGGATCATGACTTTACGCAACGCGGTGATCACGTCAGGCTTCTTGTCGAGTCCCTGGGCCTTGGCTTCCATTGCCAGTACCTCAAAGTCAACGATGGATTCCAGAAATTTCTTGCGCTCGCCTTCATCAGTGTAGCGCTTGCGGATGAAGGGGATCTGCTTGTTGATACGCTCTTCGAGGTCCGCCACGGTAATCTTGACGGAGCCGATCTCGGCTACAATTTTTCCTTTATCGCCCAGATTTTTCCCAGCCTCTTTAACGGCGGCGGGTTTGGGCGCGGCTACTTTTTTGGCCGCGCTGACGACGAGGGAAAGGGTCATGAGACTCACTAAAACAACAGCCCCGGAAAGGGAGAATTTAATGATTGTGTTCCTTTTCATATTCAAACCTCGTGAAACCATAGTTTCAGGTATTATTTAGTTGCTTTCATTACGGGTTTTGGCGCTACGGGCTTGATTGCCTTTTTGGTCGCACCGGGGGCCATTGCATTTTTTTCGTCATGCTTGTGACCAGTTGCCGAGGCCGGTTTTTCGGGTTCGGCTAAAATCTGAACATATTTTACATTCTCAGGGAAGATCTTGATATTGTATTTTTTCTTCAGACTGTTGACCCATTCAGTGTAGGCCTTGTTGATGGACTGGCGTTCAACAAGTCTGGTCAGGCGACGCTTGGCCTGTGCAAAGGTAATATCAAGAGCTTTTCGCTTGTTGTAACGTTTGAGAACATGCCAGCCCTTGCTGGTCTGGACCGGACCACCCACATCGCCGTTCTTCTTGAGTTTCCATATGGCCTCGACCAGTGGTTTCTCAAAAAAGGTATCTTTTTCGGAGACAACGCGGTGTTTTGCCGTTCCGAGAAGTCCACCCTTGGCCTTGGATTCCTCATCAATGGAATGCTTTGTGACGAGTGCGCGCCACTGACGGCCTGCGGCGCCTTTGTCTGCGGTGAGTGTCTTGAGGATGGTTTCAGCTTCAGCTTTGGTTTTCACAAGAATGTGGGCGGCAATCATGCCTTCGGGCTGACTGAACTGGGATTTGTTCTCCTCATAATATTTTTTCATCTCGTCTTCGGAAACTTTTATGGTAGCCCGAATCTTTGTGATCTGGTCACGCCGCAGCAGGTCCACCATACGCTTGTTTGCTGCTTCCTGAACAACGGGATCCTTGATGATACCGGTTTTTTGGGCTGCATCGTAGAGAAGCTTCTCCACGATAATCTGGTTGTTGAGAAATTCCAGTTTCTTCTCTTTTTTGGCGAAAATACGGCGCCACGCGGGAGGACGGCTGTTGATCATGTCGTAGAGCTCTCCCACCGTGATGGATTCACCGTTTACAGTTGCCACGACCTGCTTGCGATCAGCCTCGGAGAGTTTGGTGGCTGTTTTTGCATCGGGCTTTGTCGGGGGGGTCTTCATTGCCTTGGGGGCGATTCCAAGTTCAGCTAACGCCTGGGCCGGGAAGTAGTAGTACTTGCCGTTTTTTGCCTGGTAGGGCTGCATTTTGCTTCGACGTTCTTTCTGGTCGGGAATGGCAAGAGGGGCTGCTTTCAGTGAAGTGACGGGAATATATCGTTTTCCGTCTTTGGCAACATAGCCGACACCCTTTTCAAGGTTCGCTTTCTCCTGGGGATTACTGGCCTCGACGTAATGCCGGGCTTCCTTCTTTTTGGGTTTGCACCCTGCAGTTGCGACAGTTGCAACGAGAATGAAGAGAAGCAATTTTCCAACTGGTCGTGTCATAGTAACGGCTCCTTATTTCGTTCTGCAATGTGTCTGTTAAGACATGTTGAAAATATTGCAGAAATCAGAAAATACCGATAATTGGTATCGTGTTAAGTAACACAGTTTAACAGGCTGTGCAAGTGGGACTGCACCGTGCGTGCTCTTTCAATATGATCCTTCTCTCCGGGAAGTACACACACAATGGATTCCGGTCCCTCAAAGGCAAATCTCCCCTCCCGCTGCATAAGATCAATGAGCCGCTCCGGATCGATAGCCGTTTGTGGACCCACATGGATCAGGCATTTTCGCAATGAAATGCTGATGCCTTCAGCGCCGATTTTTCGAAGCAGTGATTTTATCTTCATCAGTTCCACGTAGAGTTCAGCTTCCTGCGGGAGGCTTCCGTACTTGTCCCTGAGCAACGTGGCCAGGTCAGAAATGTGTGTAACATCCCGGGCGGTGGCAAACCATCTGTAGTACCGAAGCCTCTCAGTGGGCTCGGGGATAAATTCTTCAGGGAAGTAACCGGTTGTGTCGATTTTTAATTCCGGATCTTTTTCGGGGAGGGGAGGTTCGCCTCTGAGCTCTCTGAGAGCCTCCTCCACAATCTCCATGTAGGCATCAAAGCCAACTGCAGCAATCGCTCCAGACTGTTTGGTGCCAAGCATTTCCCCTGCCCCACGGATTTCCAGGTCTTCACTGGCAAGATTGAACCCTGCACCCAGCTGGGAATATCTCTGGATCGCCTGCAGCCGTTTTTTCGCATGATCGGTTAACTGGGAGGAGGGTGGAACAAAGAAGTAGGCAAAGGCACGGACCTTGCCTCTGCCCACCCTGCCGCGAAGCTGGTACAGCTGGCTCAGTCCGAAATTCTGGGCGTCCATAATCATGATCGTGTTGGCTCTGCTGATATCAAGCCCCGCCTCGATAATATTGGTCGAGATGAGCAATTTTCGATCCCCCGAGAGAAACTCGACCATGACCCGTTCGAGGATGGCGGGGTCCATTTGCCCGTGGGCCATGGCGGGGTTTGATTCGGGAACCAGATCCGTGATGAATTCCAGCCACTCGGCGATGGTCCGGGTAGACCCACGGCTGCCGGTGATGCGCGGCACGACGACAAAAATCTGTCCCCCACGGGCGAGTTCGTGCTGGATGGCTTCACGAATCAATTCCGGTTTCATGGGGGAGACAATGCTCTTGACTGCGAGTCTGTCCTGCGGGGGCGTGGTGATGAGGGAGATATCTTTGATACCCATGATGGACATGTGAAGGGTGCGGGGGATGGGGGTGGCAGACAGGGTGAGCACTTCGAGGTTGGGCTTGAAAAAACGGAGTTTTTCCTTTTGTGCCACACCGAAGCGTTGCTCTTCGTCAATGATGAGCAGCCCGAGATTTTTGAAGTGGATATCTCTGCTCAGGATCCTGTGGGTGCCGATCACCACGTCGAGGGTCCCCAGGGAGAGACGCTCCTTGACAGAGGTCTGGTTTTTCGCTGACTGGAATCGGGAGAGCGCGGCGACTTCCACGGGAAAGGAGGAGAAGCGCTCGCGGAAGGTCCTGAGATGTTGCTCGACAAGGAGCGTCGTAGGTGCCAGGATAGCCACCTGCCTGCCTCCCAGCACAGCAAGGAATGCCGCCCTGAGAGCGACTTCAGTTTTTCCATATCCCACGTCTCCGCAAATGAGGCGATCCATGGGAGTGCTCTCTCCCATGTCTTCATATACCTGTTCAATGGCTTTCATCTGGTCAGCGGTCTCCTCGTAGGGAAAGGCTGCCGCGAACTCGTAGAGCAGAGGGTCCTCTGCGGGGTAAGCGTGTCCCTCCTTCAGCGCTCTATCTGTGGCAAGGGAGAGGAGTTGATCCGCAAGTCCCTTCACCTTGTCGGAGACAGAGAGCTTTCGTTTTTCCCAGCTCTTGCCCCCGAGCTTGTCGAGTTTGACCGTCTCGCCTTTTCCACCCCGGTACTTGGAGATGAGGGCAATTTTATGCGCCGGAAGATATAACTTGTCCCCCCCCAGGTACTCGATGAGCAGGTAATCCCCGGGAATACCCGCTGGGCGCATGAGGTGGATGCCTCCATAGAGCCCGATGCCATGTTCGTGGTGCACAATGTAATCGCCCGGCTCGATGGACTCGAGGGACTCTATGGCGTCGGCAAATTTTTTCTGCCTGGCCTCCCGGTGGACTTTACGACCGAAGAGCTCCTCCTCGCTCAGTACCACGAGGCCGTGGTCCTCACTGGTGAACCCCGACCGGAGATATCCCCTGATGCCGTACAGTGTTCCCTTTTTCAACTCCAGCGGGAACAGCGCCCTCCCCGTGGGGAGGAGTGTTGGCGAGAACCCGCTGTCACCAAGGGTCTTCAGGATCGGCGAAACCACGGGCTCTTCAGGGACAACAAAGAGGATGGCTCGTTGTTCGTCAAGGAATGAGGAGAGGGCCTTTTTCAAGGGTGCGAGGGGTTCTTCCTTATCACTGCGAGCCCGCTTCACCTCGAGGGACAGTGTTGTGTGGGAACTGATGTTGCAGGGAATCGACAGATCAGTGGGAGACGAGAAGCTCAGTGTAACGTTCTGCTGAGAATGAAACCATTGGAAGAGGGCATTGGGATCCAGGTAAAATTCCTGTGGAGGAAAAACCATCCGGTTCTCCGAGTCAGCACCTTCAAACCGTTCCCGTTCTGCTTCAAAATGATCAATGGCATTTCCCTTCAACGACTCCGGGTCTTCAAGGATTACAAGGATGCTCTCCGGGAAATAATCGGTGACCGGTATCAGTTCCTGGTGGTACAGGGGAGTGAAGGTCTCCATGCCAAAAAATTCGTCTCCAAGCTGAATCCGTTCCAGAAGATAGCGTGTTTTGGAGGAGGGATATCCCGCCGCGTCCGCCAGGTGGTAAAGTCGCTCCCTGAGGGTGTCAGGTTCCGAGAGAATTGTCTCCACCGCCGGATGGATGAGCAGCTCGTCGAGCTGCCTCACCCGCTTTTGTGACTGGGGATCAAAAAACCACATCTCTTCAATGATATCATCGAAAAAAACGAGCCGTACGGGGAGGGGGTACATGGGAACAAAGCAATCGACGACCTGACCTCTGACAGCAAACGTCGCCGGGTCTTCAACCGTCTCCACAGGCTGGTATCCCGCGCTGACAAGGCTTCTGGCCAGCTCTTCCCGGTCGAAGGTGGTGTCTCTCCCCACCAGAATGCTGAAGGCATCAAAGACTTCCCGAGGGATCACCCTGCGGAGCAGAGAGGGTATGCTGGCTACCATTATCCTTGGTTGGGAGTCAAAGAGCAGGTGGGAGAGTGCGGCCATTCGCTGCTCAATGGAGAAGCGCTCAGGGAGGATCTCGTTGTAGACGGACCCCTCCACCCACGGAAGGCTGCCAATGAGAGGCCTGTCCATCTCCTGGGAGTCCTCTCCCAGATACAGACGCAATTGCTCTGCGGTCTCCAGGCTGCGCCCCTCGTTTGCGGTCACGTACAGGATAGATTTGGTGGTGGTACCGGAGAGCTCCGCGGCGAGAAATGCAGCGGCGGAACCGTTGCCCAGGCCAGCAATGGTGATATTCCGGTTGTTTTCTGGGAGGAGAGGGGAGTTCATTGCAATAAAAATACCAGGAAGACTACTGTGGATTGCTATTGATCCAGATGAGAAAATTCTCTATTTTCCGACGGTTTCGTGTCCGCGGGAAGTCACTGAGGAACTTGTTGAAACAGGCGGTGCCCCTGTTCCACCCCGTGGCCCATGTCAGAAGCGTCCGGTGGTACGCTTGTCGCTCCGCAGATAACTTCAACAGCTCTCGATGCTTGCCTTTTTGTGGTGCGGTGGGTTTGCATTTGCCAAGGATTATCTGCTCCATGGTGCAATTTACCCGCTCGACGCTCGTCCCGCTGGTTGACCGCGTAACCCAGTGCAGGATCCCGAAGGCCTTGCGGTATTCGCCACGGAGGTGTGTGATGGACGCAAGAGTCAAGACGAGAAATCGGTAATAATCATGTTTCTCCGCCCAAGAGAGGCGGAGCCCGTAGTTGCTCACCTCCAGAGTGCGCAAGGCCTGACGGAAGAGCGTGTAGGCCTTTTTTGAAAACCCGCTCTCAAGAAGCTTCCTGGCAAGAAAAATGGTGAGTCTGAGTTGGTGGTTGGCAGAAAGTCCGAGGGAAGAAAGCCGTGAGGCCATGCCTGCAATATCTCCCTGCCGAAGGGATGTGAAAAAATCGAGCATGGAGGTGCGGGTGTCGGGAGTTGGGTTGGAATCAGCGGGGATGTTATAGTGCCGGCCCGACAGAAAGAGATAAAACTGCAGGAGAAAACGGCCGTCTCCACTCTCGGGATCCAGATGGAAAATGTCAACCACTGATTGCAGGTTCAGTGTCTTCTGCTGATAGAGCAACTGTGCCCTGAGCGAATTTCTCCTGGAAAAAGCCGCGGGGAGCGCATCTTTGGAGAGGAGCGTGTTGAAACCGAATTTCTCGGGAACGGCAGCCAGGGGCAGGTAGGTCCGGTAGGAGCTGTTGGAACGATATTTGGGGTAGTAATAGGTCCCTTTTTTATTCTGGCCGTGGAAACTACCGGGGCCCATCATCACTGCAATAAGCATCAGGAGCATGTCGCCTCCAGTTCCTGAAAGTAATTCACCATGATTGTTGTAGCCCGTTCACTCTCTGAATCAAGAAACAGTTCGTGGCCACTTTTATTAAGATAAACAATATCTTTTTGGGTGCTGCATGACTCTCTGACAATTTCACGCACGGACTCCACACTGATTACTCTGTCCTGAAATGAATGGATACATAAAAAAGGAGTGACCACCTTGAACAGATTGCCGCGAATATGGAGGGAGTATTCATACAGGGAGACGAAGCTGCCCAGGGGAAAGAAGCGGTAGTTCTTGTTCCGTGTTTTATTGAGGTGCTTGTCATTGAAAGATTTGGGGCCTGGCCACACGGGGATCACCTTGGCCAGGTACCGGGCGAGAGGTGCCAGGGGATCGACAAATCGCAGCGCCGGGGCAGCGAGGCAAAGCCCGGTGATCTTTTCAGGGTGGTTCATTGCCAGCTCAAGTGCGACGAGGCCGCCCATGGAAAATCCCCCCACCATTACCGGCACTTTTTTTTCATTGAACAACTCAATGAGTGCCGATTCACCATCGGCATACCAGTCGCGATAGGTTACGCCGACGAGATCACGCCAATGTCCCCCGTGTCCTCGCAGAATGGGAGTCTTCACGGTGAAGCCCCTATCCTCGAGCGCCCTGGCGGGGGGTTCGATGCAACTGATATGGGAGGTGAATCCATGCAATAGGAGGATTGGGTGACGCGTTGACATGTATGACCTTTAGCACAATATCATGATAACAGCATCCATTTTGAGTCAAACTCCCACGGGGATCAAGCTGAATATCCAGGGAAAGGCTTCGTAAAACGGTAGTCGAAGAGCTCACTCTTGTGCTTTCGACGATTCACCGTTGATTTGTCATGGAAACCATGGCAGATATGCAGTCTGAAAATGCGTGTGGGGCCCCGTGGGTTCCCCAGGAGTAAAACAGCATGAAATATTTTGTCCCCTTCCTTTTTGTAACCCTTTGTTTTCCTCTTTATGTCCGCGGGGCATGTCCGGAGAAAGATGCCGCCTCCTCCAAGTGTGCGGTGTCCATAAATCATCCCCTCGGGGCCATTAAAAAATTTCGAGCCTATGTTTCGTCCCATGTGAAGAAGGGCATGAATGAAAAAGCTGTGGCGTCCTTTGGCACTACGATGGAGCAGTATTTCCACTTTGATCTCATGGCTCAGGGGGCGATGCACAAACATTGGAGCACCCTCACTGCGGATCAGCAAAAGGAGTTTCGAACCCTTTTCTCCCGCATGCTCAAGAAAAGCTATCTGAAGAAGTTGGTGAAACACGAAAAATTCAAGGTCATCACCAAGGGACAAAAGATAAAGGGCGACAAGGCCAGGGTTCAGACCATGCTCATCAAAATTGGTGGTTCCGATGAAGATAACATTGATGTGGTCTATAAAATGGTCAAAGTGGGGAAATCCTGGAAAGTCTACGATGTTTTAACCGATGAAGTGAGTCTCGTGAGAAACTACCGGAGTACCTACGCCGGCCTGATGAAGAAAGGTGGTACTTCTTCACTGTTTGCCCACCTTAAATCGGTCATTCAGAAGCCGTGACGGTGAAATCGTCCACGCACCATCGAAGGACAGGATACGCTCCTTTTTTTATTGCCCTTTGAAATCGAGGTACAAAAACATGCATAACTGCGGTATTACTACCCTATGAAAAGTTGGCTTCTTTTTCTTTGGGTTTTAATGCTCTCTCTGCCCGGATGTGAGTCCGCTTCGGGACCGCTCTTTGTGGAGTATTGTGTCCCTGTCTCAACGGGCGGGGCTAACGATTCTCCCCCTATGGTGGGGATGGTGCTTGATTACAGCCAGATGTCCGAGGCCCCGCTGGGGGGCGATCCTTCCGTGCTCTCTTTTCTGATTGCCTCTGAGGTCCCTGTTACAATAGTCGGCGATTCATCTATTCCCCCGGGAGATACATGGTTCGGCGAGAGCTCCATCGCGGTTGTTGATCAACTCTCGGCCGGAGATACGGGTCCTGTTGCGGCCCGGCTCACCTGGGAAAATCTGCCCGTGGCCATGGTGACGGATCCTTCCCTGTTGTATCCTCTGAACGCTCCGCCCTTCGACGGAATTCTGGGGGGTGATGTTTTACGTCGCTTTGCCGTTCGGTTTCATTATGAACCCGACAGGCAGTGCACCTTCTCCTGGGACACGGCAGATCCGCCGACCCAGTGGCCCAACGTTCTATTCACGCGGGAAGAGCCAAGAAATGTAGATGAGCTTGGAGAAGACGGCTACGGCGTTGTTACCTACGAACTTGCGGGCGGTGGCGACTTCCTTGACGGGGACATTGAGCGGGAATTCTCCGCAACACGGGTCATAATTGGCGTCTGCATTGAACCCGATGCCTTCCCCATTGATGCTACGGACCTCTCCATTG
>JAHJLU010000529.1 GCA_018821745.1 Myxococcota bacterium
CCTCGGGGGAGGGGTCACCTCGTGGCTCGCAGCGCGCACGCGACCCGCCGGTGTCATCCTGGAGTCAACCTTCACCTCGGTCCCCGACCTGGCCGCCGATCTCTTCTGGTACCTGCCGAGCCGGTATTTCGCCAAGCAGCGCTACAACACGTGGAAACGAATTCACCGGATCACCTCTCCGCTGCTGGTTATCCACTCCAAAGAGGATGATCTGATCCCCTATGCCCACGGGAAGAAGAACTTTCGCCGGGCCCGGTGCACCAAATATTTTTTGACCATCAAGGGGAAACACAATGGTGGCGCCGTCGCCTCGGGGAGCACCTACACCAAAGGACTCGGGCGTTTTCTCAAGACCCTCCCCCGGTAGCACTTTACTTTGGGCATGATGCTGTGGCAGCATCAGTGGCGCCTTCGCCATGCCCCGGTGAAGGCCCGTTTTTTCCACTGGTGGTGCGGCATCTGCCTGGGAGTTTCATTATGCGGATCGGGATTATTGCGGCCATGGAGGAGGAGCTTCGAACACTGCGCCGGCTCCTCAGCGGGACAACCGAGAGTACAACCGGCCCTTTTTTGTTTTTTGAGGGGCGGCTGTGTGGCCTTGACGTGGTGTTGCTGCAGTGTGGCATCGGCAAGGTAAACGCCGCAGTGGGGACGGCCCTGCTCATTGAGCGTTTCCACCCCGACTCCCTGATCAACACGGGGGTTGCGGGGGGGTTCCCGCCCGACAAGCTGCACATTGGCGATATCGTGGTGGCCCTTGATGTCCGGCACCATGACGCCGACTCCACGGTCTTTAACTACGAGTATGGTCAAATCCCGCGCATGCCCGCGGCCTATATGACCGACACGGATCTGCGGGAGACCGCCGTCGCCTCGGTGCCGCCCGATTTTCCCGTGGCGGTGCATACGGGCCAGATCCTCTCCGGTGATTCGTTTATCCATGCGCAGCGGCAGATCGCCGAGATCCGTGGCCGGTTCCCTTCCATCATGGCTGTGGAGATGGAGGGCGCCGCCATCGCCCAGACCTGCTACCTGTTCTCCGTGCCCTTTCTCATCATTCGCTCCATCTCCGATCTGGTGATGGTGGAGGAGAGCCAGGACATGTATGAAAATTTTGTGGTCCAGGCGGCGGAGAACAGCGTGGCGCTGGTGCTCAGTCTGCTCACCGCGCTCCATAAAAAGGGGGAGTCATGAAGACCATTTCCAGCTTTACCGTAGACCACAACAGGCTCATGAGGGGAGTCTACGTCTCCCGCCGGGACACCATGGGGGCTCAGCACCTCACCACCTTTGACATCCGCATGAAGCTCCCCAACCGGGAGCCGGTGCTTGATGTCCCCGCGCTGCACACCATAGAGCACCTTGGCGCCACCTTCCTGCGCAACCATGACCGGTGGGCGGATGAGACCATCTATTTTGGTCCCATGGGGTGCCGCACGGGCTGCTACGCCATCTTCAAGGGGAGGCTGGAATCAAGTGATATTATCGGGCTGCTCACGGAGCTGTTTGAATATATCGCCGCATTTGAGGGTGAGGTGCCCGGCGCCACTGCCAGCGGGTGTGGCAACTGGCTCAGCCAGGATCTCCCCATGGCCCGGCTCGAATCGGAGCGCTTTGCCCGCGAGGTGTTGCGCAGCGTGACCCCGGAGAACACCCACTACCCCTGCTGAGGGAGGCCCAAGGTTGTCTGGAGTATTTAGGGGACTATCCGGGGAGGCGGTTATTCGATGGTGGAGTTGTCCACGGTGGGATCACCGTCGGCCAGGACGAAGATGCCCGGGTAGCCCTGGGTCTCGAAGCCGTCGGAGGGGTTGTTGCTCAAAAAGGAGTCGCGGATGATGAGGTGCCCGGAGCGGTCGTTGCTCACGAAGAAGATGGCGCCTCCGCCCTCGCTGGCGTGGTTGTCGGTGATTTTGGTGCCGCACAGGGTGAGGGTAAAGGTGTTGCCGTCGTTGTAAATGGCGCCGCTGCTGCCGCCGCCTGGGCCGGTTTCATCACAGGTGTTGACATAGAACCGGGAGTTGATCACCCTGGGGTTTCGTTAAAAGTTGGTGACCGAGGCGTAGTAGCCCTGGGCTGACATGCCGGGGAAGGGTACATCCTGGGCCACAGAAGCCACGGGCACCAGCCACAGGAGAAGGAAAACAAGGAGAGGAGATATTCGTCGCATTATTTCCTGTTGAAGCACACACGCGCTCAAAGGGAGGGGGAATTATTTAAGGAGTTGCTTGACGCGCTTGGATTTTGCCAGATCCATGGGGAGCTTGCCGTCCTTATTTTTGATATTGTGAGGGACCTTGAGCTTTTTGAAGTAGTCAACCATGTACACCCGGTCGGACAGGGCGGCGTAGTGCATGAGCGTGTTGCCCTTCTCATCCACCTGGGTTGTGTCGGCTTTTTTCGACATGAGCCACCGGGCCGCTGCGAGGGATCCTGATCGGGCCGCGTAGAAGAGTGGCGGACGCCTGTATGCGTCTGCGGAGTTGATGTTGACGTCATCACCCTTGGCGTAGGCAAAGAACGTGGCCATGAAAGCTGACTGGTTCTTCTCGGCGGCCAGATGGTAGGCACTCTGGTCCTCTATGTTTCGGGCGCCATAGGCGGCAGGGTTATCCTTGAGGAGCTTCATGGCGACCAGGTACCCTTTGGCGGCGAAGGCGTGGATGCAGGCGTTGCCGGTCTTCTCGGACCGCTCAAAGGCACAGTCTCCGCCCGCACGCAGGAGCACAATCAGGGTCGCCGCGCTTCGAGCCTCAATGGCCACGATGAGCGGGGTGTGCCCATCCTTGTCTTTTTCTCTGAACCACACCGGGGGGTTTTTATCGCCGGAGCTGTCTGAGCCCCCGCTTGGGTCGGGGTTCACATCAAACAAACCTGGGATTTAACACCAGGTCGTACCAAAGAGACCAGTTGTTCCGGACACAGAAGAAGAGATCTCCCCAGCGTTACCTCCACCCAGCGCCAAGCGGTCCTGGGCCCAGTCCTCGTCGGGAGATATTAGTGCATACCAGCGCAATGCAAGGGTTGCTGCGCAAACTCGCAACACCCCTC